>NZ_JBSGBK010000056.1:0-58132 GCF_053601215.1 Amycolatopsis sp. NPDC004772 | reverse complement strand
AATGTGGCGTTCGGTGCGTCTGACGCACCCAATGTGGCGTTCGGTGCGTCCAACGCACCCAACGCCACATTGGGGCGCATCGGCGAGCCCCGGCCGACACCGGCGACGCGACCTCAGCGGCGGCCCAGCCCCCGGATCAGCACCATCACCGCGTCCCGCACCTCGGCCCGCGTCCGCTGCGGCCCGAACACCTGCCAGTCCAGCGCCACCACCAGCATCGTGCCGAACAGCCCGGCCGCCGCCGTCGGGATCTGCACTCCCTCCGGCAGCCGGCCGGCCTCGTCCAAGCGGGACAGCTGCTGCTTCACGATCGAGATGATCTCCTCGCGCAGCAGCGACAACGTCCCGTGCCACTGGCCCGGCGTCCGCCACAGCTCGCTCACCAGGATCTGCGAAAACCCCGGGTACTGCGCGATGAACTCCAGCGTCGTGTCGACCTGCGCCTCGATCACGTCCAGCGGATCGCCCTCGGAGACCGCCGAGCGGAGCCGGAGAGCCAGCATGTCCACGCCGTACCGCAGCAGGGCGTCGACCAGGCCGTCCTTCGAGCCGAAGTTGTAGTACACCGTGCCCTTCGCGACGCCCGCCGCCGCCGCGATGTCGTCGACCGTCAAGCCCACCAGGCCCCGGCTCTTCGAGAGCTCCAGCGTGGCCTCGAAGAGCTTCTGCTTCGTCGCGCCGCTCACAGGCTCAGCTCGGGCTTGAGGGCCGACACCGTCCACACGCGACGCTTGCGGGCGGCCAATGTGGACACCAGGATCCCGCCCACCAGATAGGCCAGCAGCACGCCGATGTCGCCGAGCAGCCGGCCCGTCGAGGCGCCGCTGTAGAACAGGTGGCGGAAGCCGTCGATCGCGTACCCCATCGGCAGCACCACGTGCAGCGGGTAGAGCGCGTCCGGGATCGTCTGCCACGGGAACGTGCCGCCCGCGCTCACCAGCTGCAGCACCAGCAGCACCAGGCCGAGGAACTTGCCGACCGCGCCGAAGAAGGCGTTGAGCGCGTGCACCACCGACGTGAACGTCAGCGACACCAGCACGGCGAACCCGATCGCCTCCAGCGGGTGCGCGATGTGGATGCCGACCAGCCACGTCACCGCGCCGAACAGGACGACCACCTGCGCGATGCCCAGCAGCGCCGAGGACAGCCAGCCGCCGACGGCGACCCGGAACGGGGCCGCGCCCGCGGTCAGTGCGCGCGTCGAGAGCGGGCGCAGAATCAGGAACAGCACGAACGCGCCGATCCAGGTGGCCAGCGAGATGAAGAACGGCGCGAGGCCGGCGCCGTACGTCCCCGCCGACGCCTCGCCGTTGGCGTTCACCGCCACCGGGTCCGCGATCGTGTTGGCCGTCGCCGAGCGGGTCGGGTCGTCGGGGTTCGGGATCTGCTTGAGCCCGGCCGCGAGCCCGTCGCGCAGCTTCACCGCGCCGTCGGCCAGCTGGTTGGTGCCGTTGACCGCGGTCTTCTCGCCGTCGCTGAGCCGGGACGCGCCGTCACGCAGCTGGTTCGCGCCGTCCGACGCCTGCGCGATGCCGCTCGCCAGCTGCGGGGACGCCGCGGCGAGCTTGGCGGCGCCGTCGGACACCTGGCGGGCGCCGTCGGCCAGCTTCGCGAGGTCGCCGTTGGCCTGCTGGATCTTGCTGTTCGCCTGGTCGACGGGGGAGCGCAGCTGGTCGGCCTTGGCCACGATCGCCTGGACCTCGGTCTCCGGCACGCCGGCACCGCGCAGGTCGGTCACGAGCTGGGTGCGGTAGCCGTCGAGCTTGCCCTGGATGTCGGACGACGCCGTCGCGGCGACCGAAGCGGCGTCGGCGACCTTCTGGTTCCCGGCGGCCACCTGCGAAGCGCCGTTGGCGAGCTGCTGCGTCTGGGAGGGGAGGGCCGCGGTGGCGCTCTTGAGCGTGCCGAGGCCGGTCGCCAGCGTCGACGAGCCGTCCGCGAGCTTCGCCGCGCCGTCGGCCAGCTGCTGCTGCCCGGACTTCAGCTGCGTGGCGCCGTCGGCGAGCTGCGCCGCGCCGGTCGAGGCCTCCTGGATCTTGGCGTAGATCGTCGAGAAGCCGACCAGGAACCGGTCCGCGGCCTCGCTGCCGACCTTCTCCGCGATCGTCTTGCGCACCTGCTCGGCGACCTGCTTGGCGATGGTGCCGGAGAGGTAGTTGTTGGCGTCGTTGGTGGTCAGCGTGATCGTCGCCTGCTGCGGCTGGAAGTTGCCGACCGACAGCAGCGCCGCGGAGAACCCGCTCGGGATGCCGATCGCGAACGAGTACTTGTCGTCGCGGACGCCGTCGCGGGCCTCCTGCTCGGACACCTCGTGCCACTGGAAGGTGCCGGACTTGACCAGCTCGTCGGTCACCTCGCGGCCGACGTTGCGCTCCTGGCCGCCGGCGTCCTTCGCGCCGGTGTCGCTGG
The DNA here is from genome assembly GCF_053601215.1 of Amycolatopsis sp. NPDC004772. Classification (NCBI taxonomy): domain Bacteria; kingdom Bacillati; phylum Actinomycetota; class Actinomycetes; order Pseudonocardiales; family Pseudonocardiaceae; genus Amycolatopsis; species Amycolatopsis sp. NPDC004772. The sequence continues at coordinate 55,723 of NZ_JBSGBK010000056.1, read as the reverse complement.
TGAAGACCGCGGCGGGCAGCTTGTCGAGCCGGCCGTAGGGGTCGTAGTTCGCGTAGAGGTAGAAGGACGCGTAGAGCAGCGGCACCAGCACGAGCGCGACCAGCGCGAGCTTCGGCAGGGTGCCGGTGGAGAGGCGGCGCAGCTCGTTGCGCGCGATCCGGAAGGCGTTCATTCGGAGGCTCCGTCAGTGCTCTCGGTGAGCTCTTCGGTGGGTTCGGGGGGAGTGAAGTTCTGCGGCGCCGGCTGCTCGGCCGCGCCGACGAGCGCGGGGGTGAACGGCAGCGCGGACAGCGGGGTGGTCGCGGCCAGGACAACGACGGCCAGCCCGCGTCCGGCCACCTCGCGCGCCAGCCCCGCCCAGCCGTCGACGTCGCTGGTGTGCCGGTCGGGCGTGTCCAGCACGAGCACGCGCACGCCCGTGCGCTCGGCGGCGAGCTCGGTGAGCAGCCGCGTCCGCAGGGCAGGGGCGAGGTTCTCGAAGCGCGTACCGGCGAACGGCGCGGCGTCGTGCTCGGCGAGCCAGCGGGCGACGTCCTCCTTGCCCGCCGGGCGGTGGGCCAGCGCCAGCTCCTCGCCGGCGACCACGCGCAGGGGCAGCGCGTCGTCCGGTTCGCTGACCCCGGGGGCGTCCACGACCGCGACGAGCTCGGTCAGCGGGGCGTCGACGCCCTCGGCGTGCACCGTGCCGGTGGTCGGCTTGAGCCGGCCCGCCAGCGCGAGGCCGAACGCCGTGACGCCGACACCGGGTTCGCCGTGCACGATCGCCAGGTCGCCCTCGCCGACGGTCAGTGAGGTGGGCGGCAACAAGGTGCCGTGGTGCCCTTCGAGGGACACCCGATCGGCTCGGACCTGCACGGTTTCTCCCGCTTCGCGAATTTTTGAACTGACCGGTCAGTTCAAAAACTAGACCGCGCAGGAGGAGGCGGCAAGATCACCGGACGCACGTCACACTTGTGGGTGGCTCACAGTGCAGGCCACGGCCGACTGTCGCACCTCGCCCGCCGCGGCGCAGCTCGGGCGGGGGCGCCCACGGCTTCCCCGGGCCGGAGGGTGGGTCCGGCAAAGTCACAACGGCACGTCCGACGGCGGCTCGGCTTGCGCCGCGAATGAGATGACATTCGCGGCACCGGGCGGCCGGGGCGGATCGCGCGGGACGCCGGGCGGCTGGGCCGGATTGCTCGCCGGGTGGGGCGGGGCGCCGGGCCGGCCGGCGCCGGGTCACCGCGGCGCTTCCCCCTCACCGGAGCGCCGAAGCCGGCCGCACCTCCCACGTCGTCCACAGTGGACGGTAGCCCTGCCGGTGCCAGAACACCGAGGACAGCGGGTTGGTCGGGTTGTAGTAGAGGTACGTGCGGGTCGCGCCGCCCCGGTGCAGTTCCCGGTGCACGTGGGCCATCAGCGCCCGGCCGAAGCCGCCGCCGCGTTCGCCCGGCAGGGTGACGACGTTGTTCACGTACCCCCAGCGGCCGAGCGGGAGCAGCTCGGCCGCCTCGCTGCCCGGTGTCGCGTCCACCCACGCGCAGTGCGCGAGCGCGCGGGTTTCGCCGTCCTCTTCGGCCACCCAGACGAGCGGCTCGGCCTCGGCGAGGGCCTTCCGCAGCGAGGGGCCCAGCAGCGCGGCGGTGTTCGCCCGGCGCGGCGCGGCGACGAGCCCGGTGTAGTCGAACGTCGCCTCGGCCAGCTTCAGCGCGCTGTCGTAGTCGTCCGGCCCGGCTCGCCGGACCGCGATCTCCGGCCGGGCCTCCGGCGGGCGCGCGGTGCGCACGCCGACCGCGGAGAGCGGGACGAGGCCGTGGTCGAGGAACGCGCGGATCGCCTCGGCGTCCCGGCTGGGCCAGACGACCACGCACGCCGAGTCGTCGCCGATCTCCTCCGCCTCCAGCCGGCCCTTCAGCGCGCGCAGCAGGACATCGACGCCTTCGGTGCCCGTGTCGCCGAAGTACGGGAAGAGCTGCCAGGTGTCCGCGGCCGACCACAGCATCGGGACGTCGCCCGGCGCGAGGCGCAGGCGCTGGAGCACCCCGCTGACCTGTGTGCCGTCCGCGGTCGCCGCGTCCAGGCGCTCGCCGCGGGCCGGCGGCGCGGCGGGCGGCAGGAGCGCGTCGACGGCGGCGAAGCGCGCCCGGTGCGCCGCGAGCAGCGGCTCGGCGATGTCCATGGTTCCCCCTCGGCGCGTGCGGTCAGGACCAGGCGGGACGCCGGAGCCACATGGTCCACAGAGGACGATAACCCTGCCGGTGCCAGAACACCGGCGAAAGCGGATTCGCCGGATGGTAGAACAGGAACGTCCCGCGCACGTCGTGTTCCAGCAACGTCCGGTGCGCCACCGCCATCAGCGCCCGGCCGACCCCGCCGCCGCGGGCCGCGGGCGCGACCGACAGCGTGTCGACGTACCCCCAGCGGCCGGGCAGCAGCCGGCCGTGGACGGAGTTGCCCGGCGTGGCCGAGACCAGCGCGCAGGAGGCCAGGCCGGCCGGCACCCCGCCGTCCTCCTCGGCCAGCCAGACCAGTCCGCCGAACCGCAGCGAGCGGACGACTTCGGTGCGCAGCAGCGCCCGGGCCCCCGGCCGCGCCACCGCGGTGCCGACCAGCGAGGTGTACCGCCACTCGGCGAGCCGCAGCTCGGTCAGCGCGTCGGCGTCGCCTTCCCCGGCCCGGCGGACGCTCACCGGCGCCGCCCCGGGGCCGCCGGGGGGCTCGGGAGCCCGCACGGCCAGGCACGTCATCGGCGCGAACCCGTGCGCCAGGAGCACCGCGGACGCTTCGGCGTCGCGGCTCGGCCAGGTCAGCGAGCAGGCCGAGTCCGGGCCGGCCGGCGTCCCGCGCAGCTTCTCCCGCCACGCGCCCAGCAGCGCGGCGAGGCCCGCCGCGCCGCTGTCGCCCGGCACCGCGGTCAGGTCGCGGATGTCCGACGGCCCCCAGAGCGAGGGCCAGGACCCCGGCGCGTGCACGACCTGCGTCAGCAGGCCGCCCGCCTTGCGGCCGCCGACCGTCACGACGAGGGGCTCGTTCGACGGCGACGGCGGGGCGGCGATCGGCGGGAGCAGCGGGTCGAGCGCGGCGAACCGCGCGTTCTGCTGCTCCTCGAGGGTGGTCACGAGCGGTGCGTGCGGAAGATCGCCGTGCCGGGGAAGAGCTTGCCGCGCAGCGGGCTCCACTGGCCCCACACCCGGGTGTGCCCGGCCGGCCACTCGGGCTCGACCAGGTCGGTCAGGGTGAACCCGGCCCCGGCCAGCGCGCGCACGTAGTCGCCGAGCGTGTGGTGGTACTCGACGTAGGTGGCGGTGCCCTCGTCGTCGACCTCGACGTACGGCGTGCGGTCGAAGTACGGCTGGGTGACGGTGAGCCCCTGCGGGCCCGGGTCGTCGGGGAAGATCCACCGCATCGGGTGGGTCACCGAGAACACCCACGGCGCTCCCGTCCGCAGCACCCGGTGGACCTCGGCGAAGACGGCGTCCACCGACGCGACGAAGGGGATCGCGCCGAAGGCCGAGCAGGCCGCGTCGAAGCTGCCGGACGCCAGCGGCAGGTGCTCGGCGTTGGCCTGGACCAGGGGGACGGCCAGGCCGGTGCGCGCGTTGCCGTCGCGGGCGTGGCGCAGCATGCCGGCCGAGAGGTCGGTCGCCACGGCGTGCGCGCCCTCGGCGGCCAGCCAGCGCGCGCAGGCGGCCTGCCCGCAGCCGACCTCGAGCACGCGCTTGCCCCGGACGTCGCCGAGCAGCCGGGCCTCGGCCTCCCGGACGCCCTCCGGGCACCAGACGAAGTCGGCGTCGCCGAGGAACCCGCCGTGCTCGGCCTGGTAGTCGTCGGCGTCGGCGTCCCACCAGGCGAGGTTGGCGGCCGCGGCCTCGGCCCCGCCGACCTCGCGGTAGGCGACCGCCGTGGTGCCCAGCCGGTGCTCGGCGGCGTCGTGGCGCCCCGGCGCGGGCGCCTGCTCCGGTGGCATGATGGGGGTCTCCGGTCCCGGTGGCCGCGAGCGGCTCCACCTGCGTCCTCGTGCGTGCGGTTTGCTTCCGCGAGGACCTTAGCGAGCCAGGGGGACCCTGATTGTGCCGCCTAGCGGCTGCCGCGTAGGATAAGTGTTAGCGCAGTGGGTTCGCGCTGCCTTCCGCTCAGCTTCTGGTTGGGACTCGGGTCGCGCACCGTATGCGGGGTCATGCCGCGGTCGTTCACTGGTGGACGTTTGCTTGCAGGGTCGTCGCATGCCGCCCATCGCGCCGACAACTGCCAACCCTCGATTCCCATCCACCGGAGCAACCCGCCTAATGACCACCGACACCGCCACCGCCCCGACCGCCCCCACCGGGCCCCAGCAGGTCGCCATCAACGACATCGGGTCGGAGGAAGACTTCCTCGCGGCGATCGACAAGACGATCAAGTACTTCAACGATGGCGACATCGTCGAGGGCACCATCGTCAAGGTCGACCGCGACGAGGTCCTGCTCGACATCGGCTACAAGACCGAGGGTGTCATCCCCTCGCGTGAGCTCTCCATCAAGCACGATGTCGACCCGGCTGAGGTTGTCACCGTCGGCGATGAGGTCGAAGCCCTGGTTCTCCAGAAGGAGGACAAGGAAGGCCGTCTGATCCTGTCCAAGAAGCGCGCGCAGTACGAGCGCGCCTGGGGCACGATCGAGGAGCTCAAGGAGAAGGACGAGCCCGTCAAGGGCACCGTCATCGAGGTCGTCAAGGGCGGCCTCATCCTGGACATCGGCCTGCGCGGCTTCCTCCCCGCGTCGCTGGTCGAGATGCGCCGCGTGCGCGACCTGCAGCCGTACGTCGGCCGCGAGCTCGAGGCGAAGATCATCGAGCTGGACAAGAACCGCAACAACGTGGTCCTGTCCCGCCGCGCCTACCTGGAGCAGACCCAGTCCGAGGTGCGCAGCGAGTTCCTCAACGCGCTCGCCAAGGGCCAGGTCCGCAAGGGCGTCGTGTCGTCCATCGTCAACTTCGGTGCCTTCGTGGACCTGGGTGGCGTCGACGGCCTGGTGCACGTCTCCGAGCTGTCCTGGAAGCACATCGACCACCCGTCCGAGGTCGTCGAGGTCGGCCAGGAGGTCACGGTCGAGGTTCTGGACGTCGACATGGACCGCGAGCGCGTCTCGCTGTCGCTGAAGGCGACCCAGGAAGACCCGTGGCGCCAGTTCGCCCGCACCCACGCGATCGGCCAGATCGTGCCGGGCAAGGTCACCAAGCTGGTTCCGTTCGGTGCGTTCGTCCGCGTCGAAGAGGGCATCGAGGGCCTGGTCCACATCTCCGAGCTGGCCGAGCGCCACGTCGAGATCCCGGAGCAGGTCGTCCAGGTCAACGGCGACGTCATGGTCAAGGTCATCGACATCGACCTCGAGCGCCGTCGCATCTCGCTGTCGCTGAAGCAGGCGAACGAGGGTGTCACGCCGGACACCGAGTTCGACCCGACCCAGTACGGCATGGCCGCCGAGTACGACGCCGAGGGCAACTACATCTACCCCGAAGGCTTCGACCCGGACACCCAGGAGTGGCAGGAAGGCTTCGACAAGCAGCGTGAGGAGTGGGAGCGCCAGTACGCCGAGGCGCACACTCGTTACGAGGCCCACATGAAGCAGGTCCAGAAGGCCGTCGAGGCGGACGCCGAAGCGGCGGCCGACGCGGCGACCGGCATCGAGGGTGGCGCGGAAAGCTACACCTCGGGCTCGGCCCCGGCCGACTCGAAGAGCAGCGGCGGCACCCTCGCCTCCGACGAGCAGCTCGCGGCGCTCCGCGAGAAGCTCTCCGGCGGTGCGTGAGCACTAGTTCTCTGAGCAACGGCGAACCCCCGGTCCACTCAGGGCCGGGGGTTCGCCGCGTTCCGGGCCGGGGCGCACAAGCGCCCCAATGTGGCGTTCGGTGCGTCAGACGCACCGAACGCCACATTGGGTGCGTCAGACGCAACCAACGCCACATTGGGGCGGATGGGGCAGGGGAGCCGACGGGTCAGTGGTTCCGCAGGCCGAGGCCGGTCATCATCGCCGTGACGCCGGCGCGGTACATCTCCTCGTGGGCCTCTTCCGTCGGCGGGATGAACCAGTCCGGCAACGGCCGCCGCGAGGCCATCAGGAGTTCCGCTCCCACCAGGCCGTGGATCGCCGTCCACAGCCGGTAGGCCACCGAGCGGGCGTCCGCTCCCGGCGGGCAGACCCGCTGGACCCGGCCGATGAACAGGGTGAACGTCGTCCGCAGCACCGCCGACCGCAGGCCGGGGTCCGGGTCGAACCCCGGCACCGGGCGCTCGAACATCAGCGCGTAGCGGGTCGGGCTTTCGCGGGCGAAGCGCCGGTACTCCAGCGCGAGGTGCAGCAGGTCCGCGACACCGTCCTCGCTCGACGGCGGCAGGCCCTCCAGCAGCTCCCGCAGCGAGTCGAAGGTGCGCTCGTACAGGGCGTCGAGCAGGCCCGCGCGGCCGCCGAACCGGGCGTAGACCGACAGCGTCGACGCGCCGGCCGCCTCCGCCACCCCGCGGACGGTCAGGCCGGGGACCCCGCGGTCCACGAGCACGGACAACGCCGCGTCGAGGTAGCGCTCGCGACCGCCCTGATCGGCCGGGCGCATCGGCAAGTGCCTGGTAGCCACGGCGCACCCCCTTTGCGGCAGCCGGGCGCAGGGCGGCGTCCGGGTGACCCACCCGCAGCAGAAGATACGATATCCGCCGCGTCTTGGGAATGCGCCGGATGTCCGGATCGGCCGCTTCCCGCGACCCGAGAGGATTTCAGGCGGATGGAACACCCCGAGCCCGGCACCGTCGTCGTCACCGCGAGCGGCGACGGCACCTACACCCAGCAGGTCGTCACGGCGGGCCACACGCTGCTCGTCGACGAACCGGTCGCGGTGGGCGGCGCCGACGCCGGCCCGAATCCGTACGAGCTGCTGCTCGCGTCACTGGGCTCGTGCACGGCGATCACGCTGCGGATGTACGCCGACCGCAAGGGCATCCCGCTGACCAGGGCGACCGTCCGGCTGCGACACGACCGCATCCACGCCGAAGACTGCGCGCGCTGCGAAACCGAGCGTGGCCTGCTCAGCCGGATCAGCCGCGAGATCGAGCTCGAAGGCGACCTCGACGCCGAACAGCGCGCCAAGCTCATGCTGATCGCCGACAAGTGCCCGGTGCACCGGACGCTGTCCTCGGAGATCGTGATCGAGACGCGGGAAGCCACCGGCTTCTAGGGGGCCGGGTGGCGAAGCCTCGGTTGTCGCGACCGCTCAGGCGGCGCGCACGGTCACCGCGGCCGGCCGGGCCGGGCTGACCGACGGCACCCAGATCCGCTCGAGCGCCGCGGCGCGGGCCTTGCGGCGCAGGCCGGCGAAGCTGTGCTTGGCCGGCACCAGCAGCGTGCTCAGCCAGGTCCGCCGGTAGTCCGCGAGCGCCACGGCCACCGAAAGGTGGACGAGGCAGTGCACCAGCCCCGGCGTGCCGAGCCGGTGCTTCCCGACGTGCTTGCTGATCGCCATCGTTCCTCCGCGTGGGCGACGCTCTTCGCGCGCACCGTACGCACTGCGGCGCGGCGAGGTGGGTAAGCAACACGGCGTGTCCGGATATCGGTTGAGTCACGCGCCTGACTAGGGTGATCGGCATGTTGCGTGTGGGGTTGACGGGTGGGATCGGGGCCGGGAAGTCGACGGTGGCGAATAGGCTCGCCGAACACGGCGCGGTGCTGGTGGACTCCGACAAGATCGCCCGCGAGGTCGTCGAACCCGGCACCGAGGGGCTCGCCCGGCTGGTCGCGGAGTTCGGGTCCGGCATCCTGGCCGCGGACGGCTCGCTCGACCGGCCCGCGCTCGCCGCGAAGGCGTTCGCCGACGACGAGTCGCGGCACCGGCTGAACGCGATCGTGCACCCGCTGGTCGGCGCGCGCACCGGGGAGCTGATGGCGGCCGCGAAGCCGGACGCGATCATCGTCCACGACATCCCGCTGCTGGTCGAAAACGGCCTCGCGACCGCGTACCACCTGGTCGTGGTCGTCGACGCGCCGGTCGAGGTGCGGGTGCGGCGGCTGGTGTCGGCGCGCGGGATGGCCGAGGAGGACGCGCGGGCGCGGATCCGGGCGCAGGCGAGCACCGAGCAGCGCCGCGCCGTCGCGGACGTCTGGCTGGACAACGGCGGCGCCGAAGACACCGTGCTCGCCGAGGTGGACGCGCTGTGGGCGGATCGGCTGGTGCCGTTCGAGGCGAACGTCCGGCTGCGGCGGCCGCGGCCGCCGGTGTCGCCGAAGATCGCCGAATACGACCTCACCTGGCCGGCGCAGGCCGAGAAGGTGCTGGCCCGGGTCCGCGCCGTGGCGGGGGAGCCGGCCCGCCGCGCCGACCACATCGGGTCGACGGCCGTGCCCGGCCTGCCGGCCAAGGACATCCTGGACCTGCAGCTCACGGTGTCCACTTTGGACGAGGCGGACGCGCTGGGTGGCCTGCTGGCCGACGCCGGCTTCCCGCGCCTCGAAGGCGACTGGTACGACGACGCCCTGGACGGCACCGGGACGTGGCCCAAGCGCCTGCACGTCGGCGCCGACCCGAAGCGGCCGGTGAACCTGCACGTCCGGTCGGTGGAGACGCCGGCGTGGCGGCTCGCCCTGCTCTTCCGCGACTTCCTGCGCGCGAACCCGGACGAGCGCGACGACTACCGCGACGTCAAGCTGCGGCTGGCCGAGGCGCACGCCGCCGACGGCAACGTCGCCGCCTACGCCGAGGAAAAGCAGGAGTGGGTCAACGCCGTGTTCGCCCGCGCCGAGAAGTGGGCCGCGGCCACCGGCTGGACACTCTGAGCGCGCATGTCCTTGAGCTGCGGCCAGATTTCGGCCCAGCTCCCGGTGCGGCCGGTCAGCAGCCAGACGGGCATGTGCTCGCTGGCGTTGCGGATCCCGAGCCGGTTGCCGACCTGCCCGACGATCCGCGCGTCGCCGAAGTGCTTCGCGATCTTCGACGGGTCGTAGCCGACGAAGAGCACGTTGCGGGTGTCGTCGGCCGGACGCCCGAAGTACCAGAAGCCCCGGCTGGCGCTGGACGCCTGGGGCAGGCCGCGCTCGGGCCCGTAGCGGTCGAGCGCGCCCGCCTGCCAGTACCCGCCGGTGACGATCGCCGTGTCCGGCGGCGCCGTCCGGTACCACGCGGCGACGTCGGAGGCGAGGTCCGGCCAGCCGATTTCTTCGGCCGCGTAGGCGGGCCGTGGCGCGCCCGGGTGCTCGACGAGCCAGTGCGCCGGCCAGACCGGGAGCGTGAACGGCAGGCTGAAGAGGGCGGACACGGCGAAGACCGGCCAGGCCGGCACCCACCGCCACCACCGCGCCGGCTCCCGCGCTTCGAGGTGGACGGCGGCGGCCGCCCACAGCACGCCGAACGTCCCGGCGGCGTAGTAGTACCGCCCGTTGGCGGCCAGGAAGACCGCGACGACCCCCAGCGCCGTCCAGCCGAGGAACCGGTAGGGCCGCAGCTGCTTGCTCGCCACCAGCACGGCGACGCCGTAGAGGACGCCGAGCGCGCCGATCACCCAGCCGGCGCCGGCCAGCAGGTCCGAGACGAAGCTCGCGCGGCCGCCCGCGGCGTCGACCTCGGCGCCGACGGTGTCGCCCATGCCGAGCTGCGGCCAGCCGTTCGCGCGCTGCCAGAGCACCGTCGGGACCAGGGAGCTGGCGGCGATCAGGGCGCCCAGCCAGAGCTTCGGGCGGCGCAGCAGGTCACGCGGCCCGAACACGAGCACCGCGAGCCCGGCCACCACCCAGAACGCGGCGATGAGCAGCTTGCCGTTCAGCGCCACCGCCGTCACGACGCCGAGCCAGACCAGCAGCGTGTCGTGGCGGGTGCGCACCCAGCGGACCAGCAGCCACAGCGCGAGCGTCCACAGCAGCGGGTCGATCGTCGACGTCGCGAGGTAGTGGCCGCTGCCGACGAACTGCCCGCAGATCGCGTACGCGGCCGCGGCGCGGGCCTGGGCCTTGCGTCGCCCGCCGAGCTCCCGGGCGATCAGCGCGGTGACGACCACACCGGCCGCCGTCGCGGCGATCGCGGGCAGCCGGAAGACCACGAGCGAGCCGGGAGCGAGCGTGTCCATCGCCCGGGCGAGGGCGGGCACGAGCGGCGGCTGGTCGGCGTACCCCCAGGCCAGGTGCCGGCCGGCGGCGAGGAAGTACAGCTCGTCGCCGAAGTAGCCGTAGCGGCCGGCGGTGAGCAGCAGCGCGGTGGCCGTGCCCGCCGCGAGCAGCAGGACCGGGAGCCGGGCGAACGGGGCGAGCTCGGCTTCGGCCTGGTCGGGGGCCGTGGCCACGGCGTCCATCGTGCTCCTGTTCCTCGTCGGCGCCGGTCTTCCCGCACCCTACGTGCGGGTCCGGCGCCGCCGGGGTCAGGGGTGACGCCGCCAGGTCAGTGCGATGTCGAGGGTGGCCAGCCAGGCGGCGAGGTCGTAGCCGTGCGCGGCCAGGCCCTCGACGGCGGTGTAGGTGGTCTTCAGCGCGTACTCGGCCTCTTCGGCGGTGACCAGGCCCGCCTCGAGGGCCTCCAGGAGCTCGTCGGTGTCGATGACCCGCAGGGAGAGCTTGTCCTTGAGCACGATGTCGACGTAGAGGTCGGTGGCGACCCAGCGCGGGCCGTCGCGGTGGACGCGGACGACGTCGAGGTAGAAGTCCTGGTCGCGTTCGTGGCCGGGGGAGAACCAGAAGTCGGTGAAGCGCAGGCCCAGCGTGGGCACCAGCCACGACTCGAGGTAGTGGAACTGGGCGCGGCCCGGCGTCGGGCGCGCGAGGTAGAGGCCGAACGGCTCCTCGCGGAACTCCTCGACCTCCCGCCGGATGCCCTTCGGGTCGATGTTCGCGCGCGCGGCGGGGTCGAAGACCTCGACCTTCGGGGGGTGCAGTGCGGCCATGCGCGTCATCCTGCCGGGCCGGTCACGAAACGCGAACCCCCGCCCCGGGCGTCACGCATTCGGGCTAAGGTGCGCCGAGCTTCCGGGGAACGAGGGGGGACTGGGGATGTTCGGGATCATCAGGCCGTGCCGCCACCGGCTGGCCGAAGGCCTGCACGCGGACTGGATGGCGCACCTGTGCGGGCTGTGCCTCACGCTGCGCGACGAGCACGGCCAGTTCGCCCGGGTGGTCACCAACTACGACGGGCTGATCATCTCGGTGCTGGTCGAGGCCCAGACCCCGCGAGCGGACGGCCGCCGCGAGGCGGGTCCCTGCCCCCTGCGGGGGATGCGGACGGCTTCGGTGGCCCGCGGCGAGGGAGCCCAGCTGGCGGCGGCGGTGTCGCTGGTCCTGGCGGCGGCCAAGGTCGGCGACCACGTCGAGGACGGCGACGGCGCGTACGGAAGGCGCCCGGTGGCGGCGGCGGCCCGCCGGGTCGCGGCCCGCTGGACCGCACAGGGCCGTCGCACGGGCGGCCGGGTGGGGTTCGACACGACGGTGCTGACGGAGGCGGTCGAGGGACAGGGCTCGCTGGAGTCCTCGGTCCGGTCGGGTGACTCGCCGCTGCTGGCGACCGAACCGGCGGAGAGGGCCACGGCGGCGGCGTTCGCGCGCACGGCGGAGCTGGCGGGCAAGCCGGCGAACGTGGCACCCCTGGCCGAGGCGGGCCGGCTGTTCGGCCGCGTGGCACACCTGCTGGACGCGGTCGAGGACTACGAACCGGACGCGGCGGCCGGGGTGTGGAACCCGTTGCTGGCCACGGGGACAAGGCCGGAGGAAGCCCGCCGGCTGTGCGACGACGCGGTGCTGGGGGTGGAGTTGGCGTTGCGCGAGGCGGAGTTCGCGCAGCCGGCGCTGGTGCACGCGTTGCTGGTGCACGAGCTGAGGCAAGCGGTGCGGAGGACGTTCGGCCACGGCTCGTCCTTGCGGCATCCTCCGTCGGCAGGCGAGTGCGCCACGCTGGAGCACGGCTCCGCGGCGGCCGGGCAGCAGCCGCCGCCGGGGTGGATCGGGCCCGGACCCACTCCGCAGCAGCACCCGCATCAGCCGCCGCCGGGCTGGATCGGGCCCGGGCCGACCCCGCAGCAGCACCCGCACCAGGTCCCGCCCGGCTGGGGCTCGCCGCAGCCGCACGGATTTCCGCCGCCGGGCCCGGTCCCGCCGCCGGGCGCCCCCGGCGGACGTGGCCCAGGGGGCCCGAACGGCCCCGGCGGTCCGGGTGGCCGCGGCCCAGGTGGGCCTGGTGGCCCTGGTGGCCCAGGTGGGCCTGGTGGCCCAGGGGGACCCGATGGTCCCGGCGGCCCCGGTGGCCCCGGTGGCCCGAACGACCCCGGCGGTCCGGGAGGCCCCAAGGACCCCGGCGGCCCCGGCAAGCGCGACAAGCCCGAGTTCTACGACGGCAAGGGCGGCGGCCTCTGGTACCCGAAATTCGCCGTCCCGCCGAAGAAGCGCAACGCCTTCCTCGGCTGCGCCCTCATCCCCTACATGTGCTGCACCTGCCAATTCTGCTGCCGCGATCCCTATCCTGGCCCCTGGAGCGGCAACCCCCACGACGCTTGGGGATGCGACTGCGATTGCTGCGACTGTTGTTCCTGCTGTGACTGCAGTTGCTGAAGGGGAGACCATGACCGACCCGATGGCTCAGCTCCACGACCAGGGCCGCGAGAACTTCGCCGGGCTCGTCGAAGGCGGGAAGGCCCGCCTCGACGCGCTCTTCGCCACCGTCCCGGCGCTGGGCGAACTGGCCGTCGGCACCGTCTACGGCCACCTGCACGAACGTCCCCGCCCTCGACGCCCGCACCCGCGAGGCCGCCACGCTCGCCGCGATCGTCGCCGCCGGCATGGTCGGGCCGCCGCTGAGCGTGCACCTCCGCACCGGTCTCGCTTCCGGGCTGTCGCCGGCCGAGGTCTGCGAAGTCGTCGTCCAGACCGCCGCCTTCGCGGGCTTCCCGCGCGCCGTTTCCGCCGCCGACCAGCTGAACCGCCTCTTCGAAGGCCACGGCCTGCCGATCCCGCCCCCGCCGTCGCCGCGCGAAGTCGTCCTCGCCCACCTCGAGGCGCCCGAAGGCGAGGTGGCCGAGGTGCTGGCGGATTTCCCGCGCACCGAGGTCCAGGCGATCGGCCCCGATCGGGTGCTCGTCTCGTGCCACGGCGACGACCCGGTGCCCGGCGCCGTCCTGCACTGCGCCGTCGACGGCCCGGATGTCACGTCGATCACGGTGTTCCGAGCCCACTGACCAGGCCCGACGGAAAATGTCGGTGGGTCGGCCTACTCTGGTCGACGTGGCTTTCGCAACCGAACACCCCGTCCTCGCCCAGTCCGACTTCCGGCCCGTCTCGGAGATCCCGCGGACCGGCGGCCGGTTCGAGGTGGTCAGTGACTACCAGCCCGCCGGTGACCAGCCGGCGGCCATCGACGAGCTCGAACGCCGGATCAAGGCGGGCGAGAAGGACGTCGTGCTGCTCGGCGCCACCGGCACCGGCAAGTCGGCGACGACGGCGTGGCTGATCGAGCGCGTCCAGCGGCCGACGCTGGTCATGGCGCCGAACAAGACCCTCGCCGCCCAGCTGGCGAACGAGCTGCGCGACCTCTTCCCGCACAACGCGGTCGAGTACTTCGTCAGCTACTACGACTACTACCAGCCCGAGGCGTACATCGCGCAGACGGACACCTACATCGAGAAGGACTCGTCGATCAACGACGACGTCGAGCGGCTGCGGCACTCGGCGACGATGAACCTGCTGTCCCGCCGGGACGTCATCGTGGTCGCCAGTGTCTCCTGCATCTACGGCCTCGGCACGCCGCAGTCGTACCTGGACCGCTCCTCGAAGCTCGCGGTCGGCATGCAGCTCGACCGGGACGTCTTCCTGCGGGCCCTGGTCGACGTCCAGTACACCCGCAACGACATCGCCTTCGCGCGCGGCACGTTCCGCGCCCGGGGTGACACGGTCGAGATCATCCCGGCCTACGAAGAGCTCGCGATCCGGGTCGAGTTCTTCGGCGACGAAGTCGAGAAGCTGTACTACCTGCACCCGCTCACCGGGGACATCGTCAAGGAGGTCGACGAGGTCCGGATCTTCCCGGCGACGCACTACGTCGCCGGCCCGGAGCGGATGGAAAAGGCGATCCAGGGCATCGAGAAGGAGCTCGAGGAGCGGCTCGCCGAGCTGGAGCGCCAGGGCAAGCTGCTGGAGGCGCAGCGGCTGCGGATGCGCACGGCCTACGACATCGAGATGATGCGCCAGGTCGGCTTCTGCTCCGGCATCGAGAACTACTCGCGCCACATCGACGGCCGCGGCCCGGGCTCGGCGCCGGCCACGCTGATCGACTACTTCCCGGACGACTTCCTGCTGGTGATCGACGAGTCGCACCAGACCGTCCCGCAGATCGGCGGCATGTACGAAGGCGACATGTCGCGGAAGCGGAACCTGGTCGAGTACGGCTTCCGGCTGCCGAGCGCGGTGGACAACCGGCCGCTGACCTGGGAGGAGTTCTCCGACCGGATCGGCCAGACCGTCTACCTCTCGGCGACACCGGGGCCGTACGAGATGGGCCAGGCGGGCGGCGAGTTCGTCGAGCAGGTCATCCGGCCGACGGGCCTGGTCGACCCGAAGGTGGTCGTGAAGCCGACCGAGGGCCAGATCGACGACCTGGTGCACGAGATCCGGGAGCGGGCGGACCGGGACGAGCGCGTCCTGGTCACGACGCTGACGAAGAAGATGGCCGAGGACCTCACCGACTACCTGCTGGAGCTGGGCATCCGGGTGCGCTACCTGCACTCGGAGGTCGACACGCTGCGCCGCGTCGAGCTGCTGCGGCAGCTGCGGGCGGGCGACTTCGACGTGCTGGTCGGCATCAACCTGCTGCGCGAGGGCCTCGACCTGCCGGAGGTCTCGCTGGTGGCGATCCTCGACGCGGACAAGGAGGGCTTCCTCCGGAGCGGTACGTCGCTGATCCAGACGATCGGCCGCGCGGCGCGAAACGTCTCCGGCGAGGTCCACATGTACGCGGACAAGATCACCGACTCGATGCAGCACGCGATCGAGGAGACGGACCGCCGCCGCGAGAAGCAGGTGGCGTACAACAAGGAACGCGGCGTCGACCCGCAGCCGCTGCGCAAGAAGATCGCGGACATCCTCGACCGCGTGTACAGCGAAGCCGAGGACACCGAGCAGGTCTCGGTGGGCGGCTCGGGCCGCAACTCCTCCCGCGGCAAGAAGCCCGAGCAGGGCGACCGGGTCCGCAGCTCGGGCATGCTGGTCGACAAGGACGTGTCGGCGATGCCGCGGGCCCAGCTGGCCGACCTGATCCAGCAGATGACCGACCAGATGATGCAGGCGGCCCGCGACCTCCAGTTCGAGCTGGCGGCCCGCCTGCGTGACGAGATCTCCGACCTGAAGAAGGAGCTGAGGGGCATGGACGCGGCCGGCATCAAGTAGCGGGCCCGGCCGGATGAACATCGAGGACCCCGAAACGGAGCGGCTCGCGGCCGAGGTCGCCGAGCTGACCGGGGACACCAAGACGGGTGCTGTGCGCGCCGCACTGCGCGAGCCGAAGGCGAAGCTGGTCGCCGACCGGGAGCCCGAGATCGGCGCGCCGACCAAGGCGGAGGCGGGGATCGCCCTGCCGATCTCGAGCCGGTCGAGGTGAAACCGTGAACCTCGAAGCCGTCGTCGCCTATTGCCTCGGCAAGCCCGGCGCCGAAGAGACCTACCCGTTCGGCGACCACGTCCTCGTCGCCAAGGTCGGTGGCAAGGGCTTCGCCTTCATCGGCCAGAACCAGCCCGGCAGCGTCGCCGTCAAATGCGGGGCCACCAAGGAAGAAGCCGCCGAGGTCCGCGCTCGCTATCCCGGTGCGGTCAGCGTCATGGACTATCTCGGCCGCTACGGCTGGAACCGCGTCGAGCTCGGCGCCGGAGTGCCCGGCGCCGAGCTCGAAGAGCTGATCGATGCTTCCTACGACGAGGTCGTCCGAAGGCTGCCCAAGGCCAAGCGGCCCTGACTCACTCCGGCGCCGGGGCGTTCTCGTCCGCCTGCAGCATCCCGAACACATTCCCCTCGGTGTCCTTGCAGTACGCCAGCCACCCGACCCCCGGAACCGGGTTCTTCGGCAGCGCCAGCGTCCCGCCGGCCCGGTTGACGTCACCCAGTGCCTCGTCCAGGTTCGCCACGTCGATCGTGTTGACGAAGCCGTGGATCGGCGCCGACGCCTCGGGCGCCGGGCCCTGCCGGGGCAGCAGCCCTCCGTCGATGCCGTTGCCTTCGCCGGTGGTGATCACCCAGTAGGGCACCTCACCCCAGCGCTCGAACTTCCAGCCGAACACCGCCGTGTAGAACGCCGCCGCGCGTTCGGGGTCGCTCGCGTGGATCTCGAAGTGGACGGGACGAGGCATGCGCGCCTCCTCAGGCCGGGCCGTCAGGGTGTGGTGAGAGTACGCCCGGCCTGAGGAAAGTTACAGCCGCGTCCGGGGCGTCAGGTCCGCGTCGAAGTCCGGGAAGCCGGCCGGAGCCGGGGCCGAACGCAGCGCCGGCGAAGAAACCGGGGGCAGGCCGGCCCAGCGCCGGATCGTCGCCGTTGCCGCCGCCGCGTCGGCCGGGGCCAGCTGGGCGATCTTCGAGCCGTGGTTGCCGCCCTGGACGTAGTAGCGGTACGAATCGCGGCTGCCGCGGCCCAGCTCGAACGGCTCCGCGCCCCACGGGTCGTTGGACCCGTACACGAACAGCAGGCGGGTGCCGCGGCTCTTCACCCAGAAGTCGATGTCCGGCATCGCCGCGTAGTCGAAGCGCGGCAGGCGGATCGACGCCGGCACGAACGTCTTCGGCTGGTCGGCGCCCGGGTAGCGCAGCAGGTCGCGCAGGTAGCCGTCGTACGCCTCGGGCGAGCCCAGCTGCACCGCCGCCTGGTAGTAGTACGGGATGTACGGCGCCAGGTCCTGGTCGGAGTACGTGTTCAGGCTCTCCACCTTCTCGTACCAGGCGTAGACGTCGGCGGCGGGCGCGCCCGCCGGCGGCACCGTCGCGCAGTCCGCCTGCGTCTGGTACTGCCAGAACGCGAAGTACGAGTCGATCACCGAGATCTCGAGGGACTTGTCGGCCGAACCCACGATCGAGAACGTCAGCCCGCGCTGCGCCGCGTCCGCCGCGGCGATCGCCCCCAGCTCGTCACGCCGCTTCAGCGCGTCGCGCTGGATCGCCTTCAAGGCGTCGCGGCACGCCGGGTCGTTGCCCACGCGGGACAGGAACCGGTTGTAGACGTCGACCGGGTCGATGACGTCGTTGGGCGCGACGTACGGGATCGTCGCGTCGACGTCGTCGGGGAAGAAGCGGCGGAAGTACGTCGCGGTCATGCCGCCCTTGCTGCCGCCGGTGGCCAGCCACTTGCCCGGGTAGATCGCCTTGAACGCCTGCACCGCGCGGTGCTCGTCCGCCGCGGCCTGCCAGATCGTCAGCTGCTTCGCCCAGTTCTCCGGTTCCGGCCGCGACGGCGTGAAGTAGCGGTACTCCATCGACAGCTGGTTGCCGTCGACGATCTGCGTCGGCTCCGAACGGTTCGGCGAGCCGCTGACGTTGTAGCCGCTCGTGAAGGCGACCGTCGGGGCGGCGAAGTCGCGGTGCAGCAACGTGAACCGCTGTTGGAACGTGCCCGCGCCGGGGTGCCGGTGGTCGGCGGGCTGGGTGTAGGTCAGCTTGAAGAACCGGAACCCGGCCGGCGCCGCGTCCTCGGACACGACCGTCAGCCCCGGGATCCGCTGCAGCTGCGCCTTGATGTCCGGCGCCGCCGTGGCCGCCGGCGCCAGGCCGGCCAGCGCCAGCAGGACCGCACCCGCGGTGAAAAGTCTGCGCATCGAGCACCACCCGTCGTCGAAACCCTCGGTGGGACCCTCACAGAACCGGCCGGGGTCGGCAATCGGCTGTCCGGGCGCAGAATCGGTGAGGATCCGACTTTCGGCGGGTGGCGTCGGGTCGCCCGGCGTGCCCGGCCGGGGGCATCGTGCGAGTTGTCGGCGTGTTCGGCGCCGCGTTACCGTCCGGATCCGTAGGCACCGTCATCGAGCGAGGGGTCCGCCATGAAGGTTTCCGACTGCCCGACGGCCCAGGTCGAGGTCCGCGTCGCCGCGCGGCCGGCCGAGATCTGGTCCTGGCTGCTGGACATCGACCTGCCGGCCCGGTTCTCCACCGAGTTCCAGGGTGGCGACTGGGTCGACGACGCCGAGCCCGGCCTCGGCGCGCGGTTCCGCGGCCGCAACTCCCACCCGGTCGCCGGGGAGTGGGAGACGGTCTCGACCGTCACCGGCTACGAGCCCGGGCTGCTGTTCGCGTGGGCCGTGATGGACGTGGCGAACCCGGCCGCGTCGTGGAAGTTCGAGCTCGTCCCGGACGGCGACGGCACGATCCTGCGGCAGTGGGCCCGGATCGGCCCCGGCCCGTCCAACCTGACGACGATCATCGGCTCGATGCCCGAGCACGAAGAGGAGATCGTCGCCATGCGGCTCGGCGAGCTGCAGGCCAACATGCAGAAGACCGTCGAGGGCATCAAGGCACTCGCCGAAAGCGGCGTGCCGGCCTAACGGAGCACCCGGTCCACATAGGACTTCACGGCGGCCAGCGCCTCGGCCGACTGCCACAGCCGCTCCACCTGCGGATCGTCCGAGTGGCGGTACTCGGCGATCCGCTCGTGGAAGGGCTGCCGGATCTGGGCCTTCGTGTGGGCGAACGGCTCGGCGGGCAGGTCGCCGAGCCGCGCCGCGACGGCGAGGGCCCGCTCGAGCACGCCGTCCGGTGGGGCCTGCTCGTCGGCCAGCCCGCGGGCCAAGGCCTCCTCACCGCCCCAAGTCTCACCCGGGTAGGTGAGCAGCGGCAGCCGGGTGGTCCCGTAGCTGCAGCGCAGGATCTCCAGCGCGGCCAACGGGAACGGCAGCCCGACGAGCAGTTCGGTGACCCCGATCCGGCCGGCGCCCAGCACCCGGTGGTCGCCGGCCGCGGCGAGCACCGCCCCGCCGGCGATGGCGTGCCCGTTCAGCGCGGCGACCACCGGACGCGGGCAGCCGAACACGGCCAGCAGCGCGTCGGACAGCAGCGGCAGGAACTCCGCCACGTACGGCGCCCCGCCGTCGTCGAGCCGCTTGAGGTCGACGCCCGCGCAGAAGATCCCCCCGGTCCCGGTGAGCACCACGGCGCGGGCCTGTTCGGCCTCCTCGAGCTGCCGCACCAGCGCCCGGCAGGAGTCGGTGTCGAGCGTGTTGCCCCGCCCGTGGTCGATCCGGAGCACGGCGACGTCGTGGTGGTTCTCCAGGGTGATCGGCACGAACCCGACCGTACCGGCTTCAGCTGGTGATGTCCTTCCGCGCGAACCGCCGTCCCGCGTACAGGAAGAACACCGTTCCGTAGATCGCCGCCGAGAGCAGGCCGCTCGCCAGGTTGGTCCAGTCGACGTCGGTCGAGATCAGGTCCATCCAAGAGAACGCGTAGTGCGTCGGCAGGTAGTTCCGGAGCCCTTCCAACGCGGTGATCTGGTCCAGGATCTGCGACAGGATCGCCACCAGCACCGCGCCGCCGACCGCGCCCAGCGGGGCGTCGGTCGACACGCTCAGCGCGAGCGCCAGCCCGGCCACCCAGGCCAGCTGCAGGATGATGTACACAGTGGACAGTGCGATGGCCAGCAGGCTGTCACCGAAGGACACCGCGTCGCCGGTCGGGCTGATCGCGTCGCCCGCGCCGTACCAGAGCACCCCGACGCCGAGCGACACCAAGGGCAGCAGCACCAGCGCGAACGCCGAAAGCAGGCCCGACACGATCGCCTTCTGCCGCAGCACCCGCTGCCGCGGCACCGGCACCGCCAGCAGGTACTTCAGGCTCGACCACGACGCTTCACTCGCGATCGTGTCGCCGAAGAACAGCGCGACGATCATCGGCAGCAGGAACGTCCCCGACACGAACAGCGCCAGCACGACGAAGTTCGGCGCGGACGCCGTGGCCAGGTCGACGAAGCCGCCGCTGCGCCGGTTCGGGTTCGACTGCCCGAGCTGGAACGCGAGCACCAGGATGAACGGCAGGATCGCGACGAACCCGAGCAGGAACTGCGTCCGCCGCCGCTTGAGCTGGCGCCGCAGCTCGACGCCGAGCCGCAGCGTCCGCCGCGCCGAGTAGCCCTCGACCGCGCCGTCCGGCCCGACGCCCGCGTGCTCGGCCGACGCGAGGTCGCTCAGCTCGTCCAGCGCGTGCGGGTCGGTGTGCACACCCTCGCTCACGACTCTTCTCCCACCAGTTGCAGGAACGCGTCTTCCAGCCGGCGCCGCGGCCCGGCCTGCTCCACGGCGACCCCGGCGCGCACCAGCGCGGCCACGCCCTCGGCCCGCGGCAGCTCGCCGAGGTTCGCGTGCACGAGCTCGCCCTCGACATCGACGTCGGTGACCCCGCTCAGCGCCTTGAGCGCCGCCGCGGCCGCTGCCGGGTCGTCGACCCGGAACGTCGCTTCGCCGCCGGCCGCGGCCAGCTCGCCGACCTCGCCCGAGGCGACCAGCGAGCCGCGGTGCATGACCACGACGTGCGTGCAGGTCTGCTCGACCTCGGCCAGCAGGTGGCTCGACACCACCACCGTCCGGCCGGTCGCGGCGTACCGCTTCAGCACCTCGCGCATCTGGTGGATCTGGGGCGGGTCGAGCCCGTTGGTCGGTTCGTCGAGCACCATGAGCTCCGGCAGGCCGAGCATCGCCTGTGCGATCGCCAGCCGCTGCCGCATGCCCTGGCTGTAGGTCCGCACCCGCCGTTCGACCGCGTTGCCGAGCCCGGCGATCTCCAGCGCCTCGGCGAAGTGCGCCTTCTCCGCCGGACGCCCGGTCGAGGCCCAGTACAGCTCGAGGTTCGCCCGGCCGGACAGGTGTGGCAGGAAGCCCGAGCCCTCGACGAAGGAGCCGATGCGCGAGAGCACCGGCGCGCCCGGGGTGATCTTGTGCCCGAACACGCGGATGGTGCCCTCGGTCGGCGTGATCAGGCCCATCAGCATCCGCAGGGTGGTCGTCTTGCCCGCGCCGTTCGGCCCGAGCAGGCCGAGCACCTGGCCCGGCTCGACGCGGAAGGACAGGTCCTTCACCGCCACGAACCCGCCCGCGTACTGCTTGCGCAACCCCTCGATGACCAGCGGAGTCGTGGCCAGCTCGGCGTCGACGTCGGTGGCGCGGCGGCGGCGCAGGGCCGCGAAGAGCACCGCGGCGAGGCCGATCGCCAGCGTCACGCCGATGCCGACCAGCTGCCCCACCGGTGCCGGGGAACCGACGGACTTGCCCGGCACGACCGGCACGGCCAGCGCGGTGCCGGCGGCCAGCCCGATCCGGAACACCGCGGGCGCGGCCGGCGCGGCGTACCCCTGGTCGGTGGTGCCGACGACCAGGCGCAGCGAGTGGCCGCCCTCGATCGGCCGGACGATGCCGGGCAGCGTCACCGTGACGTCGACCGGGGTGCCGTCGGCGGGCAGCCCGCTCACCCGGAACGGCGCGATGGCGTTGGCCGGCAGCACGCGCGAGCCGTCCTGCCCGACGTCGTAGAGCTTCGCGAACAGCACCGCGTCCGGCTGCGGGTGCGCCGGGTCCGCGGCGACCTGCAGCCGCACGGTGGACGAGCCGCTGATGACGACCTGGCCGTCGAAGGGCGCGGTGGCGAACTGCGCGGCCTGGCCGGGCGGGTCGTTGCTGAACAGCGCGCCGAGCCGTGACGAGCTGCTCGCGACGCCGTTGAGGCCGGGGATCCCGCTGACCGCCGCCGGGTTCGCCCCGGCCGGGCGCACCACCGGCTGGGCGGGCCCGTTCAGCGCCAGCAGGCGCCGTTCGGTGGCCGGCCCGGTCAGGCCGGGGTAGGCGGGCGCGTTGACCGTGCGGACCGACGGCGTCCCGTTGGCGCGCAGCGTGCCCTGGACGTCGTAGCTGAAGCCGGTGCCCGGGTCGCCGCCGTCCAGCGCCGTCTTCAGGAAGTCGGCGATCTTGGCGCGCAGCTGCGGGCCGGGCTTGCCGCCGTCGTGGCCGCCGGTGTACCAGATCGTCCTGACCTTGCCGCCCGCCGCGGTGATCTGCCGGGCGGTCGCGTCGGACTGGTCGAGGCCGAACAGCGTGTCGCTCTCGCCCTGCACCAGCAGCGTCGGCACGGTGATCTTGCCGGTGACGGACGCGGGGGAGACCCGGCGCAGCAGGTCGACGCTCGCCTGGCTCGCCTGCCCGGTGGTGCCGAGTTCGGTGTAGGCGCGGCAGACCGCGGCGGTGAACCGGCCACAGGGGTCGGCCGACGCGCTCCGCGGCCCGCCCGCGCCCGGCGGCCCGGCGGGCACCGCGGCCCCCGCGGCGGCCGCGGTCCCGGCGGCGCCGGTGGCCCCGGTGTCGGTCTCCTGCCCGGCTTCCGGTGCTTCGGCGGAGGGCGAACCGCTCGCCGCGGCACCCGAACCGGCCGAGAAGAAGATGCCCGCCCAGCTCTTCTTGAAGACGCCGTCGGTCGAGAAGGCGCCGGCGGACGGCGTGCCGGGGGCCGCGGACGCGGGGGTCGCCGCGTTCGGGATCAGGCCCTGGGCCAGGTCGTTGTAGGTGATCACGGGCGCGATCGCGTCGACGCGCTTGTCCGTGCCGGCCAGCAGCAGCGACAGTGCGCCGCCGTAGGAGGCACCGGTGACGGCGACCTTCGGATCGCCCTGGGCGTCGAGCGTCACCTGGTGCTGCGCGACGAGCCGGTCGATCAGGCGGCTCGCGTCGGCGACCTCGCCGTCCGGGTCGTTGAGCCCGATCTTGCCGGTGCTCTTGCCGAAGCCGCGCGCGGACCACGTCATCACGACGAAGCCCTTCCGCGCGAGCTCGCGGGCGTCGTCGGCGACGCTGTTCTTGTCCCCGCCGAAGCCGTGCGCGAGCAGCACGGCCGGTGCGGGCACGGTCGCCGGGAGGTAGGTGGTCGTGTCGATCTTGACCTGCTCGGCCGAGCCGGGCGCGGCGGGCAGGTCGAGCAGGGCGTCCTGGGTCGGCACGGCGGGCGGGGCCGTGTCGCGCGTCGCCCAGAGGACGGTCGCGGCGGCGAGCACCGCCACGACGGCGCCGAGCGCCGTGAGCCGGGCGCGGCGGGTGCGCGGGAGCGGGAGTCGGGGCACGACGTGACCGTAGGTGAAGTTTCCTGAGAGTGTCCTCCGCGGCTCACAGTGATCACACGCCCGGACCACCTGGTGGACCGAAGTGACCGGAATTACACGACCAACACGGTGACGTGCGCGATCCCGGCTGGCGCTCGGCCGGGGGGAACCGGCAAACTGGACGCGCTGTGAGGGGAGTATTCCTTCGCGGCGGTGTCGTCAGCACGGTGGCCCTGCGCCCCCGGCACCGTCGGCCGGTGGTTTCACCGGCGGGAGAGACCTCCGGTTAGTTGCTGCTGCGCGCTATCCGGAGGTTCGAGTTCCATGACTGTCCCCCTGTGGCTGTGGATCGCCACGATCGGTGGCCTGCTCGCGCTGATCGCGCTGGACCTGGTCATCGTCGATCGCAAGCCGCACGAAGTGACCACGGGGGAAGCGGCTCGCTGGGTCATCTTCTACGTCTCGTGCGCGATCGCCTTCGGCATCGGCGTGTGGATCTTCGCCGGGCACGACCCGGGTGTCGAGTTCTTCACCGGGTACATCACCGAGTACTCGCTGAGCGTCGACAACCTGTTCATCTTCATGATCATCATGAGCTCGTTCAAGGTGCCCGCCATCCACCAGCACCGCGTGCTGCTGGTCGGCATCCTGCTCGCGCTCGCCATGCGGAGCGTCTTCATCGCCATCGGTGCCGCGCTCATCGAGCAGTTCGTCTGGGTGTTCTTCCTGTTCGGCGCGGTGCTGATCTGGACGGCGATCAGCATGCTGCGCGGCAAGGGCGAGGAAGAGGAGTACCACGAGAACGCCGTCACCCGGCAGGTCCGCAAGATCGCCCCGGTGACCGACGACTACCACGGCCACCACTACACGGTGAAGCTCAACGGCAAGCGGATGATCACCCCGATGCTGCTGGTGATCGTGGCCATCGGCTCGGCCGACCTGCTGTTCGCCGTCGACTCGATCCCGGCGATCTTCGGCATCACGCAGGAGGCGTTCCTCGTCTTCACCGCCAACGCGTTCGCGCTGATGGGCCTGCGTCAGCTGTATTTCCTGCTCGGCGGCCTGGTGACCAAGCTGGTCTACCTCAGCTACGGCCTCGCGGTGATCCTCGCTTTCATCGGCGCGAAGCTGTTCCTGCACGCGCTGCACGAGTACCACGTCGTCCCGGACTGGCTGGACATCAACAACTGGGTCTCCCTCGGCGTGATCGTCGTCGTGCTCACCGTGACCACGGTGACGAGCCTGGCGAAGGCCCGGCGCGACGAGCGCAAGCAAGTCGCCGCATGAGACCTGGCGCGGTGCCGATGGTTACTGATCCGGCCACAGTCACGGCCGAATGACTTTGCCGCGACGGTTACGTGCCGAGCCGGGGGCGGCCTGCTTTTGGCCGGATCAGTAAACTCGTTCGCCTCGCTAAGGATTTCCGGTACGGTCGGGACGTGCGTCCTGCCGACATCGAACACCTCGTCGTCCCCGGCCGTCCCGCGCTGCGCGGGAACCTGCTGCTCACGGCGCTGAAGAGACCGGATCTCACGGCGAACGCCACGCACGGCGAGGTCCGGCGCGTGTCGCTCGACGGCGGTGAGTCGGCGTGGACCCACGGTCCGCGCGACTCGGCGCCGGCGATCTCGCCGGACGGGCGCTGGGTGGCGTTCCTGCGCGCCGGGGAGGGCACGGGCGCGGACGGCAACCCGCAGCTGCACGTGATGCCGTCGGACGGCGGGGAGGCCCGCCGGTTGACGTCGCTGCCGCTCGGAGCCGGGGAACCGGTGTGGGCGCCGGATTCGCGGCGGATCGCGTTCACCGCCCGGGTGCCCGAGGCCGGGCGCTACGGCACGCCGGACGCCGGCGGCGAGACGCCGGAGCCGGCCGCCGAGGCCCCGCGCCGGATCACGCGGATGGACTACCGGATCGACGACGTCGGGTTCCTGCGCGACCGCATGCAGCGGCTGTTCGTCATCGACACTGTCGACGCCTTCGAGCCGGGGGCGCCCGAGCCGCTGACCGGCGACGGGTTCGACGCGGCCCACCCGGTCTGGACGCCGGACGGCACGCGGGTGGTCTTCACCGCCCCGCCGGACTGGGGTGCGGCCGAGAGCGACTTCCGCGACATCTGCGCGATCTCCGCCGAGGGCGGCGAGCCCGAGGTCGTCGTGCGCTGCGACGGGTACTCGGAGCGGCCGGCGTTCGGCCCCGACGGCACGTTGTTCTACTTGGGACAGTCCTTCGAGGAGCACCACGAGGCCGCGCCCACCGGGCTCTACGCGGCGACGCCCGAATTCGGCGCCGGCCCGGTGAAGGCCCGGCGGCTCACCGACGCCGAGACCGTGGACTGCGAGGGCGCGGCCGGCCCGCCGGCTCCGCGCGAGGACGACGTCGTCGTGGCCGTCCGCCACCGCGGCGCGGTGGAACTGCGCGCGGTCGCCGTCGACACCGTCGAGGCCCCGCTGGCCGACCTCGCGGTGGTCCACGCGGACCAGGCCGCGGTCCGGTCGTTCACGCTGGACGGCTCGGTGCTGGTGGCGGTGATCGCGACGCCGTCGACCGCGGGCGAGGTCGTGCTGCTCGGCGACGGCGGGCCCGAGGTGCTGACCGACTACGCGAAGCCGTTGCGGGACAAGGGCATCCGGCCGATGATCGAGCTGGAGACGACGGCCCCGGACGGCTACCCGGTGCACGGCTGGCTGGTCCTGCCCGAGGGCGAGGGCCCGCACCCGGTGCTGCGCGTGGTGCACGGCGGGCCGTTCACCCAGCAGGAGTGGGCGGTGTTCGACGAAGCCCAGGTCTACGCGGCGGCGGGCTACGCGGTGGTGGTCGGCAACCCCCGCGGCTCGGCGGGCTACGGGCAGGCGCACGGCCACGCGATCACCCACGGCTTCGGCACGGTCGACGTCGACGACGTCCTGGCCCTGCTGGACAAGGCCCTGGAGCGGCCGGACCTGGACGCCACCCGCGTCGGCATCATGGGCGGCTCGTACGGCGGCTTCATGACGAGCTGGCTGGCCGCCCACCACGGAGACCGGTTCAAGGCCGCGTGGAGCGAACGCGCGGTCAACGCGTGGGACTCGATGGTCGGCAGTTCGGACATCGGCTACTTCTTCGTCGACGCCTACATCGGGTCTTCACCGGAAGTCCAGCGCGACCGGTCGCCGCTTTCGTACGCTTCGCAGATCCGCATCCCGTTCGCGGTCGTGCATTCGGAGCAGGACTGGCGCTGCCCGCTGGAGCAGGCGGAGCGGATGTTCGTGGCCCTGCGCCGGGCGGGCGCGCCGGCGGAGATGCTGCTCTTCCCGGGCGAGGGCCACGAGCTGAGCCGCTCGGGACGGCCGCGGCACCGGGCCCAGCGGTTCGAGGCGGTCCTGGAGTGGTGGTCGCGCCACCTGTGACGCGCGGCCTGGTCTGCTTCGACGTCGACGGCACCCTCGTGCCGGGCACCAGCTCGTGCGCGTGGGTGGCCGCGGCGCTGGGGCACGAGGCCGAGCTCGTCGCGGCCGAGGCGGCGTACGTCGCGGGCGAGCTGACCAACCAGGAGGCGTCGGTCATCGACGCGCGCGGCTGGGCGGGGCACACCGAGGCGGAAGTTCTGGCCCGGCTGGCGACGTTGCCGCTGGTCGACGGGATCGCCGAGACGGTGGCGTGGTGCCGCGACCACGACCTGCGGCCGATCCTGACCACGCTCGCGTGGACGCCGGTGGGCCGGATGCTCGCCGGGCGGTTCGGGTTCGCCGCGTACTGCGGCCCGGTGCCGGAGGCCGAGGGCGGCCGCTACACCGGGAACGTCGCCGAGCACCTGGACGAGTTCGGCAAGCGCGACTTCGCGCTCGCCCAGGGGTTCGCGCCGGAGCGGTGTGCGGCGATCGGGGACAGCCGGTCGGATCTGCCGCTCTTCGCCGCCGTCGGGACGAGCATCGCCTTCAACGGGACCCCGGCCGCCCGGGCCGTCGCGACGCACGTCGTCGACGGGCCGGACCTGCGGGCGGTGCTCCCGGTGCTGGCGGCTCAGTTCAGCAGCGTGTAGTTGAGCTCTTCGCAGACCCGGCCCAGCGGGACGTCCAGGCCCGGGTGGTCCAGCGGCAGCAGCACGTCCGGCGCGATCGGGAGCGCGGCGCCCGCCGGTGGGTCCCACAGGCAGATCGCCGGGTCGCCGGAGTCCATCGACGAGCGGTACCAGAGGCCGTCGAGGTCGCTGAACGCGCCGCGGATCGCCCGCGCCCAGGCCTGGGTCAGCTTCTTCGGGCCGCTGGAGATCTCCTGGGAAGCGCCCACCCGCGTCGGCCAGAGGCCGGTCAGGTCGAGCAGGCGCAGTGTGCGTGTCGGGCGGACGACGACCAGCCGGGGACCGCGGGTGCGGCGATCGACCGTCGAGCTGGTCTGGAACACCTCGGCGACCGACGTGCGCACGGTGAGGCCGAAGTAGAGGACGCCGTTGGCGGGATCGGTGACCGGCGCGCCACCGCGGCCGGGCGACTGCTGGTCGAAGCGGCCGTGCGGGAGCGGGCCGGTGTAGCGGAACGAGTTCCACTGCTGGGGGTGTCTGCCGTGCGCGGTGAAGATCCGCACGAGCCTGGTCGCGGGCTGGACCGTCACCACGTCGTCGGCGCGGTTCAGCTGCCGGACCAGGACGGATCGGGCGGGCGGCAGCGGGAGCCGGGCCATGGGTCGGGGGTGGTCCGTCCTTGTCGGAGATCTTGCTCGGGAGGGTCCAGCCTAGAGCGGAGTGCCGAGCGTGGCGATGAGGCGGGCGACGTGGTCCGGATCACCACCGGAGAGGAGCCATTGGCGCGGGGTCGCGGGCTGCTCGTTGATGACGAGATCCGCTTGCGGAGTGCTCATGAAGGCGGCGACGACGAGCGCGGGCTGGTCTTCGGGGAGGGCTTTGAGCACGACTTCGAGGCCGGGCAGCACCCCGGAGCCGGCGAACTGCCACGCGGGGAGCCGCCACCCGCCGTCCTTCCACCCGGTCAGCCGCCCTTCCTTGAGCCGATGCCGGATCCGGCTGTCGTCGACCCCGAGGGCCTTGGCGGCTTCGTTGACGCTGAGCGCGCCCTCGGCGAGCACGGCATGGGCGGCGACGGTGCGCGCCCGGAAGTCGGGTTCGTCCTCGCGCCTCGGGGAGAGGTCGAGCCCGACGTCAGTGAGCGCGGCGCGCTGGTCGGCCGAGAAGTAGTGCGAGGGATCCGGATTCGGTGGCGACAGTCTGCGCGCGGCGTCTTCGACGAGAGTGAGGAACTCATTCGCGTCGACCTTCAGGCCCGCCTTGGCGAGGATGTTCTCCAGCGCTACAGACATGTGGCTCAGGTTAACCCGAAACAGCGCGGATGTGCGGGTTCGTGCGCTTTCTTGCCCTGTCTGTGCGTGAATTCACCAGAGATCGACACTCACGGCACATCATCCAACACGTTGAGTAGGCAACTTCCGGTCAGTTTCCCTGGATCGGGCGCCGTTGTCCAGCCTGGATCCGGCTTGACGGCCCGGCTTGACACTGTGCGGTCGGGCACCTACGTTCCGGATGAGTAAACGATTTCCGCTCCGTGCTCACAGGACCCGGCGTTCCGGCGCCGGTGATGGGGGACACAGGGGGTGGGGCGTGCCTGGGGGGCCCGGCACGAGCCGGCCCCTCGGGCACGTCGCTCCCACCCGGCCTACTTTGGCGAGTTCGGCCGGCCGGCTGAGTACGCAAGCCGCCCCTCCGGGCACTCGAGCCGGCTGCCCGGTGCGCGGCCGACCTTCCCGGTGCGCAGGCCGACCCCCGGGGCGCGCAGCCGACCCCTGGGGTGCGCAGGCCGATCCTTCAAGTACCTGAGCCGACCGCCGCGCGGGCATGCATCGGGGCGCAGACCTCGCCTCCTCGATCTCAGCGGCGGGAGCTCTTCCGCACGATCAAGCGAGCTTCGAGCGTGGTCGTCGTGGCGTCGCGGCTGCTGTCCGTGATTCGGGCCAGGAGGAGCTGCGCCGCCACGCGGCCTACCTCGTACGCCGGCTGGGCGACCACCGTCAGGGGTGGGTCGATCAGGGTTGTCCATGGTGCGTCGTCGAACGAGACTATGCCCACGTCGCTGCCCGGGCGCAGGCCTCGGGCCGACAGGGCCTCCAGCACTCCGATCGCCATCGTGCTGTTCGCGACCAGGAGCGCGTCCGGTGGCGCGGGCTCGTCCAGGAGCTCCAGCGCGGCCAGGCGGGCGCCCTCGGCGCGGTATTCCGCCCGCCGGAACAGGACGTTCTCTTCGCCGACGACATCGGCGTAGCCCGCCAGGCGGTCTTCGGCCGTGCGGACGCCCGGCGGACCGGTCAAGCAGCCGACGCGCCGGTAGCCGCCCGCGAGCAGGTGCCGGGTGGCTTCGGCCGCCGCGTGGCGGGTGTCGACCAGGACCTGGTCGCCCTCCGCGGCCTGCAACGGCCGATCCACCGCCACCAGCGGGGTGCCCTGGCGGCGCAGGCCCTCGACGTTCGTCGAGCGGCCGGTGGGCGAGAGCACCACGCCGGCGACCCGCTCCTGCAGCGCCACCTCGATGTAGCGCCGCTCCTTGTCCTCGTTCTCGTCCGAGTTGCAGAGCACCACCGAGTACCCGGACCGCTGCGCGAGGTCCTCGACACCCCGGGCGATGGCGGTGAAGAACGGGTTCTCGACGTCGGAGATGATCAGTGCGAGCACCGCGGTCTCCTGACGGCGGAGGTTCCGGGCCAGCCCGTTCGGGTGGTACCCCAGCTCGGCGGCGGCCTCCTGGACCCGCGCGGCCAACGCGGGGTCCACAGTGGACTTCCCGTTGAGCGCGCGCGACACCGTCGCCGTGGAGACGCCGGCTCTCGCCGCGACGTCGCTGATGGTGGCCACACGCCCTCCCTGATCACTCGTCGAGGGGAGGATAGCGCTCTTGGTAGTCGTTTACCGTCCGCTTACCTTTTTGGGTGAACAGCCACTTCCGGTTGACCGCAGGGGTTACGCCGAACGGAGTCGATCACGCACCGCAACGTCCACAGTGGAGCGTCCGCCGAAGTAATCGCGTGGGGTAAGACCGGTCAGCGCCCGGCATTCCCGGCTGAGGTGCGCTTGATCGGCGTACCCCGCGGCGACGGCCAGCGCGGCCAGCCCCGAGACGCGCGGAGCCAGCGCGACCGCCCGCTGGAACCGGCTCACCCGGAGGTAGGTGGCCGGCCCGTACCCGACGGCTTGGACGAACCGCCGCCGCAGCCGCCGTTCGCTCACCGCGCCCGCCGCCGGCTGACCCATGGCGGCCGCACCGGAACGGCCGTTCAACGCCGCCGCCGCACCGACCCGGGCCACCCCGGCCTCCAGCCGCGCGATCAGCTCCGCCACCGCGAAATCCGGCGGCGGCACCCCCGTCACCCGCTCGGCCACCGCGGAAACCGGCGACACCACCCCCTCCACCAACCGTTCCGCCGACGACCGCCCCCACAACTCACCCAACGGCACCCGCCGATCCCGCAGCTCGTCCGCCGCCACCCCGAGCACCGCCGCCGCCCGGCCCGGCACCAATCGGACCCCGCTCACCACCCCCTCCGTCTCCGACCACC
The DNA here is from genome assembly GCF_053601215.1 of Amycolatopsis sp. NPDC004772. NCBI lineage: Bacteria > Bacillati > Actinomycetota > Actinomycetes > Pseudonocardiales > Pseudonocardiaceae > Amycolatopsis > Amycolatopsis sp. NPDC004772. The sequence continues at coordinate 25,191 of NZ_JBSGBK010000056.1, read as the reverse complement.
ACGCCGCCGTGTCCGGCCCCGCCACGAACGCCGTTCCGCCGCCCACCACCAAGTCGACGCAGCCGTCCGGGACGATCCGCTTCGGGCCCTCCGAAGCCGATCGCCACACGCACTTCGCCACGCCCCGCAAGACCGCCGGCGCCGCCCATTCCTCGTACACACCCCGATCATGCCGTGGGGGTCCGACAAAAACGGAAAGAATCGGTGCCACCCGTCCGGGTGAACATCGAACTTCCCGCGAAGACCGGCTAACACCCCGTCAGGTCACGGCGAGATAGAGGTCGACGCACTCGACGGAAGTGCGCGCGACGAGAGAAGACCTCTCCATGAGCGTTCCCACGGCGATGCGCGACTCCGCCGGGCGGGCTCGATCGGCCGGCAGCTTCGTCGTCGTCCTCGGTGTGCTCGCCGCGGCCTTCGCGGTCACCGCCTACGTCCTGCCGCGGTCCGCGCGCCAACCCGCGGCCGAGGAAGCGCCCGTCGCCCCGGTCGCCGTGCGCACCGTCGATCACCGCGTCGTCTACGAACTGCTCGGCACGCACGGCGCCCGCAACGTCACTTACGCCGCCGCCGGCTCCGCCCTCACCCAGCAGGCCGCGGTCGCGACGCCGTGGTCCACGCAGTTCACCAGGGTCGGCCCGGCCGGCCGCACCGAGTTCTACAGCATCGCCGCCCGCAACCCCGGCCCCGGCGCGCTGCGGTGCCGGATCGTCGTCGACGGCGTCGTCGTCGCCGAGAAGACCGAGACCGAGCCGGGGCGCCTCTTCAGCTGCGCCGTCTGAGCGGCAGGATCGGCGGCGTGAACGCCGCGATCACCTTCGGGCCCGCCCTGGTGGCGGTCCTCGTCCTGCTCGCCGTCGCCGGTGCGGTCGTCGTCAAGGCCGGCGGGCTCGGTGAGGGACGCGCGGTGCTGATCGCCGCCGCCCGGGCGGTCGCGCAGCTCGCCGTCGTGTCGCTCGTGATCACCGCCGTCCTGCGCTCGGCGCCGCTCACCGGCCTGTTCGTGGTGCTGATGTTCGCGATCGCCGCGGTGACGTCGGCGCGCCGCGTCGGAACGAACAGGAACCTGCCGTGGACGGCGCTGGCCATCGCGGCCGGGGTCGCGCCCGTGCTCGCACTGGTCCTCGGCGCCGGTGTCGTCCCGCCTCGGCCGATCGCCGTCGTGCCGATCGCCGGGATCGTCATCGGCGGGGCGATGACCGCGACCTCGCAGGCCGGCCGCCGGGCCCTCGACGAGCTCGAGTCCCGGCACGGCGAGTACGAAGCCGCGCTCGCCCTCGGCTTCCTCCCGCGCCCGGCCGCGCTCGAAATCTGCCGCCCCAGCGCCGGGCACGCCCTCATCCCGGCGCTCGACCAGACCCGCACGGTCGGCCTGGTGACGCTCCCGGGCGCGTACGTCGGCGTCCTGCTCGGCGGGGCGGGCCCGATCCAGGCCGGGCTGACGCAGGTGCTCGTGCTGATCGGGCTGCTGGCCGCGGAGGCCGTCTCGATCCTGGTGACCGTGCAGCTCGTCGCGGCCGGGAAGCTCAGCCGAGCGGGCTAGCCAGGTGGGCGGTGTCGTTGTAGCGCCGCACCATCCAGTTTTCGCCGTGGAGCACGAGGTGGGAGATCGACCCGTTGTCGGCGCCGAGGAACGCGAACCGCTCCACCGCGCGGCTGGCCTGCGCGAACAGCTCGCCGATCACACCGCCGTGGGTGAACACCGCGACGCGCCGATCCGGGTGCGCGGCCGCGATGCGGGTCAGCGCGCCGCGCAACCGGGCGCCGAACCGCTCGTCGGACTCCGCGCCCGGGATCACGTCCCAGCGCTGCTCGGCCCACAGCCGCTCGACGATCGGGTGGCCTTCGGCCGTGTACTTCCGGAACAGGCCGTTTTCCCAGTCGCCCAGGTGGATCTCGCGCAGGTCCGGCTCGACGACCGGGGTCAGCCCCAGCTTCTCCGCCAGGGGAGCCGCGGTCTGCACCGTGCGGCGCAGCGTCGTCACGTAGATCGCGTCGATCCGTTCCCCGGCGAGCCGGACGCCGACGCGCTGGGCGTGGTCACGGCCTTCCGGCGCGAGGTCCGGGTCCGCCTGGCCGTCGACCAGGTCGAACGGGGCGTCACCGCGCGCCGGCGCGGACTCGCCGTGCCGGACCAGGAAGATCTCCGTCGAGCCCGGGGGCGGGCTGAAGCGGTGCTGGCGGTACTCGATCTCCTGCTCCGGCGTGCTCATGGCCTCGACCCTAGCCCAGCTGCTTGTCCACGAAACACCATCGCCACGTCTCGCCCGGCTCGAAGCTGCGCATGACCGGGTGGCGGGATTCGTGGAAGTGCTGCGTCGCGTGGCGGCGCGGCGAGGAGTCGCAGCAGGCGACGTTGCCGCACTTCAGGCACATCCGCAGGTGCACCCACGTGGTGCCCTCGGCGACGCAGGCGGCGCAGCTGTCGGCCGAGCTGGGGTCCTTGTCGACCCACTCGTGGGCCAGGTGCTTGCACGACCCCGCCGTCGCGGCCGGGGTGCGCAGCTCGCGGCCCTCGACGTCCGGCTCGGCCTCGTCCCGGTCGAGCATGGACTCTTCGATGTCGAGCCGCTCCAGAACCTTGCGCAGGACGTCGTCGTCGGCGCTGCCGCTGTCGCGGGCCTTGAGGAACTGGTCGCGCTCGACCTCCAGGAGCTCCAGCCGCAGCCGCCGGTAGGCGTCGCTCGGTGTCTCGGCCAGCGCGCTCTGCCGGCCGAGCTGCTCCCACGCCGAGTCGGCGCGGTGCTGCAGCCGGTCGCGCAGGCGCTGGATGATCTCCGGCGGGTCGTCGTCGGTCCGGATCTCCTCGAGCTTGGCCAGCGCCGCGCGGGTCATGTCGTGCAGGACGGCCGCCTCCTGCAGGGCGTCCTCCGCGGGGTCCGGCCGCGGCAGCCGCAGCCGCCGGATCAGCGGCGGCAGCGTCATGCCCTGCACGGCCAGGGTGCCGGCCACGACGACGAACGCCGCGAGCACCAGCACGGCCCGCTGCGGCGTGTCCGCGGGCAGCACGAACGCGGCCGCGAGCGTCACCACCCCGCGCATGCCGGCCCAGGCGATGACGGCGGAGTAGCGCCACGGCCAGATCTTCGCCCGGACCTTCCCCGGCAGCAGCCGCCGTTCCACGCGCTTCACCGTGCCGATCCCGGCCATCCACAGCACGCGGGTGAGGATGGTCGCGGCGAGGACGGCGACGCAGATCCAGGTCAGCGTCATCAGCGACAGCCCGCTCTCGCCGACCTCGGCGAGGATCCGCCGCAGCTGCAGGCCGATCAGCAGGAAGACCAGGTTCTCCAGCAGGAACTGGATGGTCTGCCAGTTCAGCCGGGACGCCAGCCGGGTGGAGCCGGACAGGATCTGCGGCGCCTTGTGCCCGAGGATGAGCCCGGCGATGACGACGGCGAGCACGCCGGAGCCGTGGATCGCCTCGGCCGGGATGTAGGCGATGAAGGGGACGGCGAACGACAGCGCGGTGTCGAGCACCGGCTCGTTCAGCCGGGCCCGGATGAACGCGGCGGCGAACCCGACGACCAGCCCGACCACGGCTCCGCCGATGGCCGCGCGGAAGAAGTCGGCGCCGACCTGCCAGAGGCTGACCGAGCCGGCCAGCGCGGCGATGGCGGTGCGGAGGGCGACCAGCGCGGCGGCGTCGTTGAACAGGCTCTCGCCTTCGAGGAGCCGGATCAGCTTGCGGGGCATGCCGACCCGCCGGGCGACGACGCTGGCGGCGACCGCGTCCGGCGGCGCGACGACGGCGCCGAGCGCGATGCCGCCGGCCAGCGGGAGCCCGGGGATCACCGCCCAGGCGACCACGCCGACGCCGAGCGCGGTGAACACCACGAGCCCGACCGACATCAGCCCGATCGCCCCGCGGTTCTTCCGGAAGTCGACCAGCGACGTCTGGATGGCCGCCGAGTACAGCAGCGGGGGCAGCAGACCGAGCAGGACGACCTCGGGGTCGAGGTGGACCTCGGGCACGCCGGGGACGTACGAGCCGGCGACGCCGACGACGATCAGGCACAGCGGGGCGGACCAGTCCAGCCGCCGCGCCACCGCGCTGACGACGAGGACGGTCACGACCAGCGCCACTATCTCTGCCGCTATGTGCACGGGGTAATCATTACCCGCCCGCCGCGGCGGGTGTCACCTGGCCAGTTCGGGAAGCACTTCGGCGACCAGCTGGGTGTCCATGTACTCGGTGATCTCGCGGATCCGGCCGCCCTCGACGCGGAAGACGAAGCAGTACTTGTTGTCGTAGCGCGCCCCGGCCTTCGTCGCGACGCTGCCCTGCGTTTCGACCACGACGACGTCGTCCTCGGCGACGAACCGGCTCGCGGTGCTGGTGTAGGTGCCCTCGAACTGCGCGCCGAGCGGGCCGAGCAGGTCGCGGCGGACCGAGTCCTTGCCGCGGAAGCTGCCGGACCAGCTGGTGTGCCCGCCGACCGTCCAGGTGACGTCGTCGGCCATCGCGGCGAGCAGCGGCCGGATGTCGCCGGTCGCCCAGGCGTCGAACGCCGTCTTCAGGAGCTGCTTGTTCCCGGACGCGGTCATGGGCCCAGTCAACACGCTGGAGCGCGCTCCAGCGCAAGCTTTTAGGCTGGGTCCGTGACGACAGCGGAGATCGCGGCCGGCGCCCTGCGCGGGTCCGAAGGGGACGGCGTGCGGACGTTCCTCGGCGTCCCGTACGCCGAGCCGCCGGTGGGGGAGCTGCGGTTCCGCGCGCCCCGGCCGGTTTCGCGCTGGGTCGGTGAACGCGACGCGACGAAGTGGGCACCCCGCGCGCCGCAACCGGCGCTGACCGGGCGTGGCTTCACCGGCGACGAGGACTGCCTCTACCTCAACGTCTACGCGCCCGCGGCACCCGGTTCGTACCCGGTGCTCGTATGGATCCACGGCGGCGGTGGCGTGATGGGCGCGCCGCACCAGTTCGACGCCTCCGCGTACGCTCGTACCGGCGTGGTGGTGGTGACCGTCGCCTACCGGCTCGGCGTGCTCGGGATGCTGCACCTGCCCGGCGTCGCCGGCTCGAACCTGTCCCTGCGCGACCAGGTGGCGGCGCTCGAATGGGTGCGGGACGAAATCGGCGCGTTCGGCGGTGACCCGGGGCGGGTCACGCTGGCCGGGCAGTCCAACGGCGGCCGCACGGTCGGGACGCTGCTGGCCGTGCCCGCCACCCGCGGGCTCGTCCACCAGGCGATCGTGCAGAGCGGCACCGGCGTCGGCTCGGTCGTCCACACGCCGGACGAAGGCGCGGCGGTCGCTGCGGCGGTCCTGGCGGAGCTGGCCGCGTCACCGGAGGATCTGGCCACGCTGCCGGTGACCCGGATTCTCGAGGCGCAGCAACGGGTTTCGGCGGCGTCGGGCACGAAGGTGACCTACCGCGTGGTGGTCGGCGACGAGCTGCTCCCGCGCCGGCCGTCCGACGGCGCCCGTGAGGTCCCGCTGCTCATCGGGACGACGGCCGACGAGGAAGACCTGTTCAGCTGGCTGCAATCGGGCGGCGCGAAGCTGCTGGGCGTCGGCTCGACGATGCTGGACGAGCCCGCCGTCGAAAAGGCCGTCGCGGCGTATAACGCCCTATTCGACTGGCCCCCGGACCAGATCCGCAACCGCGCGCTGACGGCGGGGGACTGGTGGATCCCGGCGATCCGCTTCGCCGAGAAGCAGCCGGACGCCTGGATGTACCGGCTCGACTGGCGGATCGCCCCACGCGGCCGCGGCCTCGGGGCGGCGCACGGGCTCGACCTGCCGCTGGTGTTCGACGACATCCGCAACCGCAACTGGCGGTTCCTCTTCGCCGGCCGGCCGTTCCCGGCGGAGCGGATGCAGGCGGTGGCGACGGAGATGTTCGGGGCCTGGGTCCGGTTCGTGCGCACCGGGGATCCGGGCTGGCCGCGGTACCGCCCGGCGGACCGGGTGACGCGGCTGTTCGACGACGTCTCGACGACGGTCAGCGACCCGGATCGGGAGCAGCGGTTGCTGTGGGACTGAGCCGGGGCGGCCCGAGACCGCCCCGGCCCAGGGCTAGACGGTGATCTTGTCGACGTTCGGGCCGCCGTTGGCGGTCGTCGCGGTCGCCTTGATCTTGTTCGTCCCGGCGGTCAGGGTGACCGGGATCGTGACCGTCTGCCACGTGTCCCAATTGCCCGTTCCGCCGAACGCCACGGCCGAGGCCACCTTCGTGCCGTTGACCGTGATGTCCATCGGGCGGTTCGCCGTGGTGCCGTTGGCGAAGCGCAGGACGACGTTCGCGCTGCCCGGCGCGGCCGCGGGCACGGTGAACTCCACCGCGCTGCCGACCGCGTTGTCGTAGTTGACGAACCCGGTGCCGGTGAAGCCCGCGTGGTTGGCCTCCGCGACGCCGTTCGTGATCGTCGCGTCCTCGGCCTGGTAGTCCACCGGGTCACCGGGGCCGGGGCCGGGCCCGGTCGAGCCGTCCGCCGGGATCGTCTTCGTCCCGGTGTTCCAGCCCGCGACCCGCACCGACGGCGCCGCTCCGTGCAGGTCCGCGGTCCGGTACGTCGCCGTCAGCGTCGTCGACTCGCCCGGCCACAGGCTCACCTGGTTGTCGGTCCACCGGACCGGCAGCACCGGTGCGCCCGCCGTGCCGACCACGTGCGCGTCGACGAAGAACGCCGGCACCTTGCCCGTCGAGGGGTTCGAAAGCGTCACCTTCGTCGTCGTGGTGCCGTCGGCGTTCGCCGTCGAGGTCGCCGAAGACCCGAGCGTGACCGAACCCAGCGAGTTCAGCCCGGAGAGGTCCGCGTACGACGTCGTGGGCGTGTAGTACCAGTCGCTGTTGCCCCAATCCAGGGTGTCGGCCTTGGTGGACAGCCAGTACACGTTCCGGCTGACCTCCTTGCCCGAGGAATCCGTGAGCACCAGCTTCGCCAGGTACGTCGTCGACAGCCCGCTCACCGAACCGATGGTCAGCGCCGTCGTCTTCGCGCCGTCACCGCCCACCGAGACGCTCTTCGACTGGTCGAACTTCGACGTCCCGTCCAGGTTGAACAGCTGCACGCGGGCGGTCAGCCCCGACACCGCGTCGTGGTTGTGGTTGACCACCACGACCGACTTCGTGTCGTACGAGTACTGGATGTGCAGCGGCTCGTTCGCCTTCTTGGCCCCGAAGTACGAGCCGTTCTGGTCGAGGTAGGCGTCGAACAGCTGCCAGTGCAGCGACGTCCAGCCGCTGTTGAGCATCCAGTAGATGATCCCGGTGGCCGGGTTCGAGCTGTCGCTGAAGTTCCGCGAGTGCGACTCGAACTCGGCGCGGACGTTCTCGTACTGCGCCAGCTGCGCCTTCCGGACGAAGTCGGCCAGGCTCGACGGCTTGCCGTACCGGCCGGTCAGCGCGTCGCCGAAGAGCTTCAGGTTGGCGAACGTCGACGACGACGACCGGTGGTACTGCGCGGTCGACGGGCTCTTCCACATCGTGTCGAGCTCGCTCGCCGACATCATCCGCTTGAGCGTGTCCATCGTCGGGATGTCCGGCCCGGCGCTGGTCTCGGAGTTGAAGCTCCACGCACCGCCGAGGTCGCTGTGCGCCTTGTCGTACCAGTAGTTCGGCGGGACGTAGTCGTACGGGCCGTTCATCTTCATCCCGGACGACCCCAGCTGCGGCGACGACTTCGCCGACGCGGCCGGGACCACCGGCGTCGCCCAGTCCGCGGCGGACAGCGCGTCGAGGTAGTTCTTCTCGATCGTCGCGTCGGGGGCGAAGTCACTGCCGATGAGGAAGGAGATGACGCTCGGGTGGTCGCGCAGCCGCTCGGCCTCCGCGGTCATCGACGCCTTCGCGATCGGGTAGTCCGCGGCGGTCCACGGGTCACCCTTCTCGCTGCCGTTGACCTGGCCCTCCCACTTGTCGCAGCACTCCCAGCCGGGCAGCGTGAGCACGCCCATCCGGTCGGCGAGGTCGAAGAACTCGTCCGGCTCGATGTGGCCCTCCAGGCGCACGGTGTTGAGCCCGAGGTCCTTGACGTAGGCCAGCTTGTCGGCCGCGAACTGCTCGTTCCAGCGCAGGAACAGGTCCGGCGAGTAGCCGCCGCCCTTGATCAGCAGCGGGCGCCCGTTGATCGTGTAGGACCGGCCGCCGCTCGAGTTCTTGTTTGCCGTCACCGTGCGCACGCCGAAGCTCGAGTGCGAGGAGTCCGACGCCGTCCCGCCGACGCTCGCGGTCAGGTCGAGGTCGTAGAGCGGCTGCCCGCCCATCCCGGCCGGCCACCAGAGCTGCGGGTTGTCGATCCCGACCACGCCGAACGTGACGGTTTTCTTCTCCTTGGCCGCCAGCGAGACAGTCTGGCTGATCGCCCGCCCGGCGACCGTGCCGGACACCGTCGTGCTCACCGCGCTCGCCGAGTCGTTGCGGACGTCGGCCTTCACGGTCAGGTCGGCGTGGCTCGTCCCGGTCAGCTTCGTGACGACGTGGCCGCCGCGCAGCGCCACCGGGCCGCTGCGCCGGACCAGGACGTCCCGCACGATGCCCATGTTCTGGTCCGGCGGGGTCTGCGCCCAGTCGATCCAGCCCATCGACAGGTCCTTGTTCGGGTCGTTCGGGTAGACCTTGAACGCGACGCTGTTCGTGCCCGCCTTCACCAGCGCGGTGATGTCGAGGTCGTGGCGGGTGTAGGCGCCGTTGACCTGCGTCTTGTCGGCGACGCGCGTCCCGTTGACCCAGACGTCGGCCTTGGACAGCACGCCGCTGAAGTCGAGGTACGTGCGCTGGGTGGTGTCGGCGACCGTGAGGTCGGTGCGGTACCACCAGGGAACCTGGAAGTCCGCGGTCGGCACGTTCTTCATGTTCGTCGAGTAGAACGGGTCGGCGTACTTGCCGTTGGCCAGCAGGCCGGCGTAGACGGTCGAGCGCGGGCCGACCGGGTACCAGCCGGAGGTGTTGTAGCCGGGTTTGGAGACCGCGGCGTCGTCGCTGACCTGCGCGGACGTCTGGATCAGGAAGCCGGGGACCGCGGTGGCCGGGGCCGCGGCCGCGACCACCGCTCTGACCGGTTCCTGCCCGGTGGCCGGTGCGACACTGGCGCCGCTCGCCGCGACGGCCAGCACCGCCGCCGCGAGGAGAGTCCGGGTTCTTCTCTGCCGATAGCTCACTAGCGCGCCTCCTAGGCACCCACGGCGGCGGGGGACAGCGGACCATCGTTAGGGAACTTTCCTAACAATTGCGACGATCGTAGCGGCCCGCTCACGCCGGGAACAGAGGCCGTTCCGTCAGACCCGGGCCGCCTGCCACACCGCGGCGGCCCGCAGGGCCAGCAGGAGCGGCAGGGAACCGTCCTCCCAGAGCCGTTGAGGAAGTGCCTCGCTGAGCGGGACACCGCCGGCCAGCGCGGCGCCGATCGCGGCGATGTCGACGTCGAAGAGCGTCAGGCCGGCGCTGTAGAGCCGCTCGCCGCTGACCGGCCGGCGCCGGGCGACCTCGGCGCCGTCCACCGCCAGCTCGGTCAGCCCGAAGAACTCCGGCTTGGCGCCGCGTTCCATCCAGCGCGCGAAGCCGACCACCTTCGTCTCGCGGACGTCCTCGGGGGTCAGGCCGCTCTCCTCGCAGAGCTCGCGTTCCATTCCGGCGCGGACCGCGGTGTGCAGGAACCGGCGCGGGCCGCCGTCGGGCGTGCGCAGGTCGCGCGGCTCCAGCGAACCGCTGCCCGAGGGGGCGAGCAGCAGCCCGCTGACGGAGTTGAGCGGCGACTGCCGGACGGTGACCAGCTTGCCGTCGGTGGTGCAGGCGACCGTCGAGACGCCGACGAGGTCGGCCAGCGCGCTGCCGCTCAGCTCGCGCAGCGCGCCGGCGCTGTCGGTGAGCTCGGCCTTGCGCAGGTCGTACTCCTCGCCGGTGTCGGTGCGGGTGATCCGGAGCGCGGCGAGCTCGTTCGAGCAGACGGCGTCGAAGAACCGCGCCCGGTGCAGCCGGATCGGCGCGGGCCGGGCCCCGGCGGCGGGCAGCGGTTCGCCGCGCATGCCGACGATCGGGCCGTTGAACAGCAGGCGGCCCCGGGCCCGCAGCGGCAGCACGTGCGGCGCGGTGGCCTTGAGCGACGGCGGCAGCCGGTAGGGCTCCTCGGCGACGTCGATGGTGTGCCGCTCTTCCCACAGGTCCCGGTCGATGGCCGCGCTGACCAGCGCGGTCCCGCGGGCGGGCACGGCGAGGTAGGTGGACTCCGGGTAGGCGGCGGGCGGCGGCAGTTCCGCGGTGGGGAAGGGAGCGGCGATGGTGGTGAACTCGAACCCGGCCCACCGCCGGCGCAGCAGCCGGACGTCCCGGGTGAAGGTGGCGACCCCGAGCGCGAGCGCGACGACCGAGAGCACGACGCCGACGGCGCTGGGCAGGATGGTGACGACGCCGAGCACCACCCCCAGCCCGGACGCGGCGAGCGGCCACTCCCGGGCGCCGAGGAAGCCGAGGTAGTCCGCCTTGGCCCGGGCGCGGCGCGTCAGTTTTCCCATCGCCGCACTGTTTAGCACGCCGGTCTCACCCGGCGTCGAGATACACCCAGTGGCCGTCCTCACGCCGGAAGCGGCTGTTCTCCTCGAGGAACCCGTCCCGCCCCCGGTGGCGGTAGTGCGCCCGGAACTCGACGGTGCCCTCGGCGTGCAGCAGGCCGCCGCCGGTCCGGCCGAGGATCTCCAGCCGCGTCCACTCCTGCCCGGGATCGAGCGTGAGCTGCCGCGGCCGCGTACCGGGGTGCCAGGTGCGCAGCAGGTAGCCGGCGTCACCGACGGCGAAGGCGCTGAACCGCGACCGCATGAGGAGTTCGGCGGTGGGAGCGGCGAGGCTGCCGCCGTGGAACCGGCCACAACAGGCGGCGTAGGACTCGGCTAGGCCGCACGGGCACGGAGCGGGAGGCATCGGCGAATTCTGCCACGACCGTCCACTCCGGACTAATCCGCGTTGACCGGCTTCCCGCTCTGCCGCGCCTCCTGGGCACCCCGCACCGCGAGCCGGTCGGCGCGCTCGTTCTCCGGGTGTCCGGCGTGGCCCTTGACCCACAGCCATTCGACCGTGTGGCCGCCGATCGCCGCGTCGAGGCGTTGCCACAGGTCCGCGTTCTTCACCGGGGCGCGCGCCGCCGTCTGCCAGCCGTTGCTCTTCCAGCGGGGCAGCCACTGCGTGATGCCGTTGCGCACGTACGTGCTGTCGGTGTAGACGCGGACCTGCGACGGCCTCGTCAGGCTCTCCAGGGCGCGGATCGGTGCCGTCAGCTCCATGCGGTTGTTCGTCGTCGGCGTGGCTTCGCCGCCGTACAGCTCGCGCTCGTGGCGGCCGTAGCGCAGCACCGCGCCCCAGCCGCCCGGTCCGGGGTTCCCGCTGCACGCGCCGTCAGTGTAGATCTCCACGTCCACGCGGCGACCCTACCGGTCGCGCCCCTCGCCCCGGGCCGCCACGCCGGGTTACGGTGAACCTCCGGAGGGGAACCATGAGCGGGCACGACGACACGGCGGAGGGGGCGCTCCTGGCCTACCTCGCCGACGCCGATCGCGAGTACCTGCTCGCCCGCGGCACCCGGCGCCGGTTCCGCGCCAACGCCCTCGTGCTCATGGAGGGCGACCCCTCCGACCACGTCCACGTGCTGGTCTCCGGCTGGGTGCGCGTCTCCACGATCGTCGAGGACGGCCGCGAGGTGCTCTTCGGCCTGCGCGGTCCCGGCGAGGTGCTCGGCGACCTCGCCGCGGTCACCGGGCGGCCGCGGTCGGCGTCGGTGCGCGCGATCGAACCCTGCACCGTCTTCCAGCTGACCGGCGCGGAGTTCGTCGACGTCCTGCACGCACGGCCGGCGATCGCCATCGCGACGATCAAGACGGTCGCCGCACGCCTGCGCAACGCCGAGTCCGCCCGGATCGACGCCGCCGCCTTCGACGTCAGCCGCCGCGTCGCGGTCGTCCTGGTCCGGCTGGCCGAGGAGCGGGGCCGGACCGTGCCGGAGGGCGTGGTCGTCGACGCGCTGTCGCAGGAGGACATCGCCGCGCAGATCGGCGCCGCCCGGCGTACCGTCGCACGGGCGCTGCGGGTGCTGCGGGAGCGCGGGATCGTCGAGACCGGCCGGCGCCGCTTCCTCATCCGCGAGCTGCGCGTCCTGCGGGCCTTCGCCCACTCTGAGCCAAACGGCACACAAGACCGGTGACAGCAGGCCTCTGACCGGCACCCCCCGTCCGGCGATCCTGGAGCCCGGCCGGGAAAAAAGAATGCGATGCCACCCGGTCGGATTCCTTTCGAGCGAGGTCGGGGAGCCCGTGCCGTGAACGTCTACTGCAAGATTCTGACCCTGGTGAAATCGGTCTTCGCCGCGTTCGTGGCCGGCGCCCTCGCGGGTTTCGCGGTGGCCGCCGGAAGCGCGGCGGAACCGGCAGCTCCGGCGTTGCACGGCTCCGCGCCGCTCTCCACCTCGGCCTGGGTACAGCGATGAGGAGGTGTGTCTGATGGAGAGCCACTCGATCTGGGCCCTGATCTTCGGGGTGAACTGACCTGTGGTGAAACCGGCCGGCCGGCTCGTGGGGGGCCGGCCGGCCGGTATTCCCGAATGCCGGCGTCCGCGATTTGTGCTGCTTTCGGAGAACGGGAACTGGTAACGTGGGAAAGTCGGCCGCGGGGGGACGAGGGGGTGGGACGACGGACGAGCACACCTCCCCGTTCGTGCGCGAGCTGAACGAACTGCGCCGCGGCCGCGGTCTCGACGCCGCCGATCTGCACCAGCGGATCGGCCCCTGCCTGCGGGCGGCGTGCGCGATCACCGAAACCGACCAGCCCGCCGCCGCGCGCCAGAAGCTCGTGCTGCGGCTGACCGAGCTCTGCGGACGGCTGCCGCCGGACCTGAAGCTGGCCGCGCTAGCGGCGCTGGGCCTGCACGAAGAGGCCGCGGGGGAGTTCCTCGACCGGCGGATCTCGTGGCTGGCCAGCGTCCTCGACCGCGACCCGCGCACCGCCCGCCGCCGGATCGACCTGGCGTTCCGCCGGATCGACGAGCTGCTCGGCGCGCCCGCGCCCCGCCGTGACCCGCACCCGCTGGCCGGCTGGTACGTCGAGTCGATGAAGGCGATGCTCCGGCTCGACCGCACCCCGGCGGAGCTGCAGGAGGAGCGCCGGATCGTCGCCGAGGTCGACGAGCTGGACGAGCTGGTCCTGCCGTTCAGCGTGCCGGCCGAACCGGGCAGCGACCCGGTGCCGGACATCACCGCGGACGCCCTGTTCGGCGGCGAAATCGTCGAAGCGCGCCAGATGTCGGCGAGCCACGCGCAGTTCATCATGCGGCTGCCGAACCCGCTGCGGCTCGGCCAGCGCCACGAGTACGGCATCAGGTTCACGCCGCGGCGCACGGAACTGCGGCCGTACTACGCCATGACGCCGTTGCGCCGCTGCGAGGAGTTCACGGTGCGGGTCCGGTTCGACCGGGCGGCCCCGCCGTCGCGGGTGTGGCGCCTCAACGGCGTCCCGGGCCGGGTGGTCGACGACGGCATCGACTCGGGTGACGCGCTGACCGTGAACCGGGTCGGCGAGGTCGGCCTCGAGTTCCACGACCTGCACCAGGGCTTGAGCTACGGGCTGCAGTGGTCGTTCGACTGACACCGAAGTCCGGATAGTGGGACGTGGAATAGCCGCGCCGGCCCGGGGTTGGCACAGTCGTAGCCGACGGAGAAGGGGTCCGCGATGAGCACGTTCACCCAGGAGTGGCAGGACTGGAAGGCCCGGCGCGAGACCGACCTGGCCGAGCCGCACGGCTGGCTGGCGCTGGTGTCGCTGGACTGGCTGACCGGCTCCCCGCGCGAGTACCCCGGCATCCCCGGCCGCTGGTGGCAGGACGCCGACGCGGCGTACGTCGACCCGGCCGGCGCCTCCCTCTCGCACGAAGGCGAGCCGATCACCGACGTCCGGCGATTCGAGCTGGTCAACAGCGGTGCGGGCACGCGCGTGCTGTCCGGTGACGTCGAGATCGAGGTGGCCCGCCGGTCCGGGTACCTGATCCGCGTCCACGACCCGAAGGCCGAGGTGCTGCGCGAGTTCCGCGGCGTCCCGGCGTACGAGCCGTCGCCGTCGTGGGTGCTGTCCGGGCGGTTCGAGCCGTTCGACGCGCCGCGGCCGACCACCGTCGGCGCGGTCGTGGAAGGCCTGAGCCACGTCTACACGGCGCCGGGTGTCGTGCGCTTCTCGCGCGACGGCGTCGAGCACACGCTGACGGCGTTCAACGGCAAGGACGGCGGCTTCAGCATCCTGTTCACCGACGGGACGAGCGGCGTGACGACCTACGCCGCCAACCGCTCGCTGCCGGTCGGGGCGCCGGGCGAAGACGGCACGGTGACGCTGGACTTCAACCGCGCGGTGAACCTGCCGTGCGCGTTCACGGACTTCGCGACGTGCCCGCTGCCGCCGGCGGGCAACCACCTGCCGTTCGCGGTCGAGGCGGGGGAGAAGATCCCGTACGAGCGCGGGTGACTCCCCCGCCGGGCTTCAGTGGGCCACGTCGATCACCACGCGGTTGGGCGCGGTGAGCGTGAAGACGTTCACCGCGGTCCGCGACCGCACGCCGAGCCCGATCGAAACCTGACCCTCGAAGTCCCCGGTGACGGCGACCGCCATGACATTGCTCAGGTTCCGCGTCCGGAACTTCGTTGGCCCGGGGTAGGTCGGGTTCCCGTTCGCGTCGTGCGCGGCGGCCGGGTGGACGGCGACGTTGATGAAGAATTCCCCGGTGAGCCACACGATTTCCCCGCTGGCGTCGGCGGTCAGCTCGTCGACGAGCTGGTAGGAGACGGTCGGCGCCGGCCCGCTGGTGAGGTCGAGCACGACCCGGTCGAACCCGGTGTTGAGCCCGGTCCGGATGTTCGTCATGGTGGGCGTCACGGGAGCGGCGCCCTGGGCGGGCGAGGCCGCGGCGAGCACCCCGCTCCCGGCGAGCAGCAGGCTGACTGCGGCGAGTGCGTGCCACTTGGTTCTGGACATGGTGGGCCTCCTGGCGGAGAGAACCGATGGACGTCCCAGCGCTGGGTGCGCTGGAGACGCCCGGTTCGTCCGCGAAGTTGCCCCCGTGTCCTCTATCGTTACCCGGCTGCTCCGTCCGGGTCCGCGACCTCGTCGACGACACCCCACCAGAGGAAGTCGCGGGCGCGCGTCGCCGCGACGAGGCGTTGCCGGTCGCGCAGTTCCGACGCCTCCTCCGCGGCGGCCCCGCTTTCGCCCGCCCGGGCCGGGAACTCGACGACCAGCACGGCCTGGAAGTCGAGGCCCTTGGCGCGGTGCACGGTGCCGACCTTGAGGTGCTCGTCGGGGGCTCCGGAGTAGTCGTCGAGGGACAGGACGGGAAC
Source organism: Amycolatopsis sp. NPDC004772 (assembly GCF_053601215.1). NCBI lineage: Bacteria > Bacillati > Actinomycetota > Actinomycetes > Pseudonocardiales > Pseudonocardiaceae > Amycolatopsis > Amycolatopsis sp. NPDC004772. The sequence continues at coordinate 9,888 of NZ_JBSGBK010000056.1, read as the reverse complement.
GCCGGCCTCACGCAGGATCCGCCGGCACCGGACGAGGTCCTGGCGCTGGAAGACGATCAGCGCGGTCTGCCCGAGCGGGGTGGTCAGGCCGGCGATCCGCCGGGTCAGTTCGGCCGCGAGGTCCGCTTCGGTGCCGCGCCAGGACACCGCCGTCCCGCCGGTGTTGCCCGCCTCGGCGTTCTTCAAGGCGATCCCGGACGCGCCGTCGAGGTCGTCGACTTCGTTGCGCGCGTCGAACCGCTGGGCGAAGGCCAGGACTTCGGTGCGGTTGCGGTAGTTGACCCGCAGCACCTCGCCCCGGCCGAGGACCGGGATGCCGGCGTCGGAGAGCCGCCAGCCGCCCGGGTACACCTGCTGCTGGCCGTCGCCGACGAGGAGGAGCTGGTTCGGGCCGGTGCCGGCCAGCTCCTTGATCAGCCGCAGCCCGTTCAGGGTGATGTCCTGCACCTCGTCGACCACCACCGCGGCGTACCGGGTTTCCAGCGGCTCCCGCCGCAGCTCGGCCAGCGCGATGTCGATCACGTCGTTGTGGTCGTGCAGCCCGCGTTCGGCGAGCATCTCCTGGTAGGTCTCGTAGAACTGCCACACCGCGGCCTTCTGCTCGCCGCCCAGCCGGACCTCGCGCCCGCGCCGGGTCGCCGGACGGCGGTACTCCTCGAGCGTGGTGAACCCGCGGCCCTTGATGACCCGGTCGAGCTCGGTGCGCCAGTACTCGTCGTGCCGCTCGATCGGCTCCAGCACGGCGCGGTGCCGCGACCAGGCCCGGCCGAACGCGGTCCGCACCCCGCGCGCGTCGACCTCGACCGGCCGTCCGCGTCCGGTCAGGAACCGGCGCACCCAGGCGTGGAGGTGCACGAACTCGGCCCGGTCGCCGAATTCCGGGGCCAGCCGGCGGAACGCGGCCTCGTGGACGGGCGGCAGGGTGCGCACGAAGGTGGTGAAGAGCACCGGCCCGGAGGTCCGCCGGGCGACGTGCCGGAGCCGGTGCAGCGCAACGACGGTCTTCCCGGTCCCGGCCGGCCCGCTGATCCGCGCCGGCCCGCGGTAGTCGCGCGTGACGACGGCCCGTTGGTGCGGGTGCAGGAAGGTGAGCCACGAGTCGAACGGCCGCAGCTGAGCGGCGGCGACCTCGGCCTCGACGAGAGCACCGGCGTCGAGGAAGCCCACGGCCGCCTCACCGGCTTCGGGCGGCTTGACGCGCAGCGGGACGTAGCCGTCGAGGATCTTGGTGGCCTGTTCGCCGATCGCGTCGATCTGACGCCGGTCGAGGTGCGGTGCGGCGGGCTTGAGCAGCTTCGCCAGCTCGGTCTCGGCGACGACGCGGAACGGGCCGGGGTCCCGGATGGGCCGCTTGGGGCCCGGGGTGACGAGCACGAAGTGGACGGCACTGCCGGTGAGCTCCCGGCCCCGGCCGTCCCGGATCCCGGCCCAGCTTTCTTCGGCGTGCCGGACGAGGGCATGGGGACCCGGCGGCGGGCCGGCGGCGACCGTGACGGCGAAGAGGCCCTCGGGGCCGATCAGGAAGGCGTCGGCCCGCCGGCCGGCCGGCGCGGCCCGCACGAACAGCCGCCAGCGACCGGCGGTCTCGACGAGCAGGGCGGTGAGAATCCGGCGGCGATCGCCGTCGAGCTGCGGGATGTGCTCGGTGAGCAGTGCCGAAGCCTGCTGCTGGAGCACCCGCTTGGCGTGCTTGGTGAGACCCACCGACCCTCCCCGTCCGTCACGCGGTCACCAGCCGCGGTCGCGCCACTCCTTCAGCTTCGGCCGCTCCGCGCCCAGTGTCGAGTCGTCGCCGTGGCCCGGGTAGAACCACGTCTCGTCCGGCAGGTCCCCGAAGAGCCGTGTCTCGACGTCGTCCAGCAGCGATGTGAAGTTCTCCGGCGACGACGTCTTCCCGACGCCGCCCGGGAACAGCGAGTCCCCGGTGAACAGGTGCGGGTGACCCGCCGGGTCCCGGTACAGCAGCGCGATCGAGCCCGGCGTGTGTCCGCGCAGGTGGATCACCGACAGCGTGACTTCGCCCACCGTCAGCGTGTCGCCGTGCTCGACCAGGAAGTCCGGCGGCACCGGCAGGGGTTCGGCGTCCAGCGGGTGGGCCGCCGTGTTCGCGCCGTTCGCTCCCGCCACCGCGCCGAGGGCCTGCCAGTGGTCCTGGTGCTGGTGGGTCGTCACCACCGTCTTCAACGACGGCCGGTCCGGGCCGTGGCCGATCAGGTCGGAGATGCGGTCCGGGTCGTTCGCCGCGTCGATGAGCAACGCCTCGTTCGACGCCCGGCACACCAGGAGGTACGCGTTGTTGTCCATCGGGCCGACGGACAGCTTGGTGATGGTCAGCGCGTCGAGCGTGCGCCGGGCGGCGTCGCCGCCCGGGTCGACGTGCCCCGTGTAGGTGTCCACGATGTTCACCGTGCACACGGTAGTCGTTTCGCTCCAACCGGTTCCACCCGCACAAGCACCCGGCCACCCCGCCACGTAGGCTCAGCGGGAACCCCCGCCAGCCGACCTCAGGACGACCGTGCCCACCTCCCCGACGCCGCGCCGGATCAGCTGGGACCTCCTCCGGGTCGTCGCCGTGCTGGCCGTCGTGCTCGGGCACGTCACCCACCAGGGTGCCCTGCTGCACCCGGAACTCACGGGGTACCCCTTCCGGGTGACAGCGCAGTTCGGTGCCGCGATTCTGCTGGTGATCTCCGCCTTCTTCGTTTGCGTCAGCCTCCGCAAGGGCAACCCGCGCCGGTGGCTGTGGAACCGCGTCGCGCGCCTCGTGCCCGCCTACCTGGTCGCGGTCCTGCTGACCTACGTCGTGACGCGGTGGGCCGCCATCTCCTTCAGCGGCCTGCCCTACCCGCCCGGCGTCACCGGGTTCCTCTTCGGCGTCCCGCAGGGCCCGCCGACGGACCCCTCGCCGTGGTATATCCCGACCTGGCTGGATCTGCTCGCCAACCTCGGCATGGTGCAGGAGTGGGGCATCCGGTCGGAGACGTTCTACTACCTCGACGGCTCCTACTGGACGCTGCCGGTGCAGCTGCTCGCCTTCACCGGCGCCGCCCTGCTGTGGCCGCGGTCGTGGCGCACCCACCGGCTGACCGTCGCCCTGCTCTGGGCGCTGATCCTGGTCCCGCTCGCGCTGCGGTTCCTCGTCTTCGCACCCGGGACGGCGAGCCCGGTCGTCGAGACCTTCTACTACGGCCTGGGCCTGCACCGGCTGCACGTCTTCGCCATCGGCGTCGCGATCTGGCTGTGGGCGCAGCGCCGGCTGAAGACGTGGCACATCGCCCTCTTCGTGCTCGCCGCCGTGGCCGCGCAGGACCTGCAGGTCTTCCCGTTCCACGTCGCCCTGCCGCAGGACGCGCAGCGCTGGCCGTCCACGATCGGGTTCGCCGTGCTGCTCCTGCTGGTCTGCGTGGCCGCCCGCGGCCCGGACTGGCGGTTCCCCGGACTGGCGCGGATCGCCCCGGCCGTCACCTGGCTCGCGGGCATCTCGTATGGTCTTTACCTGGTGCACCAGGAACTGGGCTACATCCTGGCCCGCGCCCTGCTCGACCTCGGCCTCCCCGGCTGGCTGCGGCTCCCCGTCGTCGTCGGCGCCGCCGTGCTGGCCGGCTGGGCGGTCACCGCGGGGGTCGAACGCCCGGCCCACCGGTGGCTCACCAGACGTCGAAAGCCCGAAGAACCGCAGGTCAAGGACGCGGAACCCGTTTTTGTCGGTGGTGGCTCGTAGCATGGATCGCGGCCGCCCGTGCAGCTTGACACCGGGTCGGCGACCGCACTGAAGAAGACATTGAGAGGACCCTGGCGTGGCTGATCGCCTCGTTGTTCGCGGTGCCCGCGAGCACAACCTCCGCGGCGTGGATCTCGACCTGCCCCGCGACAGCCTGATCGTGTTCACCGGCCTGTCCGGGTCGGGGAAGTCGAGCCTCGCCTTCGACACCATCTTCGCCGAAGGGCAGCGCCGCTACGTCGAGTCGCTCTCGGCGTACGCCCGGCAGTTCCTGGGCCAGATGGACAAGCCGGACGTCGACTTCATCGAGGGCCTCTCGCCCGCGGTGTCGATCGACCAGAAGTCGACCTCGCGCAACCCGCGCTCCACCGTGGGCACGATCACCGAGGTCTACGACTACCTGCGCCTGCTCTACGCCCGCGCCGGCAAGGCGCACTGCCCGACCTGCGGCGAGGCGATCAGCAAGCAGACCCCGCAGCAGATCGTCGACCAGGTGCTCGCCATGGAGGAGGGCACCCGGTTCCAGGTGCTCGCCCCCGTCGTCCGCGGGCGCAAGGGCGAGTACGTCGACCTGTTCGAGAACCTGCAGCAGCAGGGGTACGCGCGCGTGGTCGTCGACGGCACGGTCCACGCGCTCACCGACCCGCCGAAGCTGAAGAAGCAGGAAAAGCACCAGATCGGCGTGGTCATCGACCGCCTGACCGTGAAGGCGGCCTCGCGCCAGCGCCTCACCGACTCGGTCGAGACGGCGCTGCGCCTGGCCGACGGGCTGATCGAGCTCGAGTTCGTCGACCTCCCGGAGAACGACCCGCACCGGATCCGCGGCTTCTCCGAGAACCTGGCCTGCCCGAACGGCCACCCGCTGGCCATCGAGGACCTCGAGCCCCGCTCGTTCTCCTTCAACTCGCCCTACGGCGCCTGCCCGGAGTGCACCGGTATCGGCATCCGCAAGGAGGTCGACCCGGAGCTGGTGGTCCCGGACGACGAGCTGTCCCTGGCCGAGGGCGCCATCGCGCCGTGGTCGGGCGGCCAGAGCGCGGACTACTTCATCCGGCTGCTGGAGTCGCTGTCGGAGACCATCGGCTTCCGGATGGACACGCCGTGGCGGCGGCTGCCCGCACGCGCCCAGAAGGCGGTGCTCCACGGCGTCGACGAGCAGGTCCACGTCCGCTACAAGAACCGCTACGGCCGCCAGCGCTCGTACTACGCGAACTTCGAGGGCGTCATCCCGTTCCTCGAGCGGCGCCAGGAGCAGACCGAGTCCGAGTACATGCGCGAGCGGTACGAGGGCTACATGCGCGAGGTGCCGTGCCCGGCCTGCCAGGGCACCCGGCTCAAGCCGGAGATCCTCGCGGTGACGCTGCAGCACAAGACCCGCGGCGACATGTCCATCGCCGAGGTCTGCGGGCTGTCCATCGCCGAGGCGTCCCAGTTCCTCGACGAGCTGGAGCTGGGGCAGCGCGAGGCGATGATCGCCGGCGCGGTGCTCAAGGAGATCCAGGCGCGGCTGCGCTTCCTGCTCGACGTCGGCCTGACATACCTCTCGCTCGACCGCGCGTCCGCCACACTTTCGGGTGGTGAAGCGCAGCGCATCCGGCTGGCGACGCAGATCGGCTCCGGCCTGGTCGGCGTGCTGTACGTGCTGGACGAGCCGTCGATCGGCCTGCACCAGCGCGACAACCACCGCCTGATCGAGACGCTGACCCGGCTGCGGAACCTGGGCAACACGCTGATCGTCGTCGAACACGACGAGGACACCATCCGCTCCAGCGACTGGGTGGTCGACATCGGCCCGGGCGCGGGCGAGCACGGCGGCCACATCGTCCACAGTGGACCGTACAAGAAGCTGCTGAAGAGCAAGGAGTCGCTGACCGGGCAGTACCTGTCCGGCCGGCGCCGGATCGAGGTGCCGGCCATCCGGCGGCCGATCGACAAGAAGCGGCAGCTGACCGTGGTGGGCGCGCGTGAGCACAACCTGCGCGGGCTGGACGTCTCGTTCCCGCTCGGCTGCCTGGTCTCGGTCACCGGCGTCTCCGGCTCGGGCAAGTCCACGCTGGTGAACGACATCCTCGCGACGGTGCTGGCGAACAAGCTCAACGGCGCCCGCCAGGTGCCGGGCCGGCACACCCGGGTGAACGGCCTGGGCAACGTCGACAAGCTGGTGCGCGTCGACCAGTCGCCGATCGGGCGCACCCCGCGGTCCAACCCGGCCACCTACACGGGTGTCTGGGACCACGTCCGCAAGCTGTTCGCCGCGACCACCGAGGCGAAGGTGCGCGGCTACCAGCAGGGCCGGTTCTCGTTCAACGTCAAGGGCGGCCGCTGCGAGGCGTGCGCCGGCGACGGCACGATCAAGATCGAGATGAACTTCCTGCCGGACGTCTACGTTCCGTGCGAGGTCTGCAAGGGCGCCCGGTACAACCGGGAGACCCTCGAGGTGCACTACAAGGGCAAGACCGTCTCGGACGTGCTCGACATGCCCATCGAGGAGGCCGCGGAGTTCTTCGAGCCGATCAAGGCCATCCACCGCCACCTGCAGACGCTGGTGGACGTCGGCCTCGGCTACGTCCGGCTCGGCCAGCCCGCGCCGACGCTGTCCGGCGGTGAGGCGCAGCGCGTCAAGCTGGCCAGTGAGCTGCAGAAGCGCTCGACCGGCAAGACGGTGTACATCCTCGACGAGCCGACCACCGGTCTGCACTTCGAGGACATCAACAAGCTGATCGGCGTGATCAACGGCCTGGTCGACAAGGGCAACTCGGTGATCGTGATCGAGCACAACCTCGACGTGATCAAGACCTCCGACTGGATCATCGACATGGGCCCCGAGGGCGGCTCGGGCGGCGGCACGGTGGTCGCCGAGGGCACGCCGGAGCACCTGGCGGACATCGAGGACAGCTACACCGGCCAGTTCCTGAAGACGGTTCTCTAGGCCGGCCGGCGGGCGGCTACCGCTCCTTCCCCGTGGTCTGGTGGACCACGGGGGAGAGCGGGCCGTAGTGCAGGGCCCGGAGCCGGTAGGCCGACCCCTCTTCGCCGGGGAGCAGCGAGAGCGCGCACGTCGTCACGTCCGGGTCGGTCACCTCGACCGGGTCGAAGTCCGGCGCGCCCAGGCGGCGCATCTCCAGCAGGTAGCCGGCTTCGTCGCGCGTGCGGTCGGCCCAGGTGAACGTCACCGTGCCGCCCGCGGTCGCCGTGTGCAGGTCCGTCGAGACCGGGCCGGTGAACGGCTGCACCCGGTAGTAGAACGGCGTCTCCGGGATCAGGTCCGGGTGGTGGTAGCTCGTCACGTGCGGGGCCAGGAAGCGCAGCGTCGTCCACGGCCCGGCCGGGTCGTTCGCGTACTCGACGCGGTGCCCGGCGCCGTCGTCCGGCCAGCTCAGCACGACGTCCGTGGGCGTGGTCAGGGTCGCCGTGAACGAGGGCGCCGGAGCGGAACAGCCCACGGCCAGCAGCGCGAGTACGGCGAGGGGTTTGACGGGCACGGCGGCCTCCCGGAACGGCGGGGGCGGCGGTGCGGACGTGACGAGCTTAGGAAGCCGCCCGCACGGCGACAAGATCGTGCCGATCACCGGGACACACCAATCCGGCGGCGAACCGGCACCGAACCGCCCGAAAACCCGGCTGAACCGTTTCGCGCCCGCCGCCGTGTTCTGGGTGTCGAGGTCCGCCGGATGGCGGAGCCGCCCTCACCTAGGAGAGAACGTCATGAACCGTATCCGGCCGGTGGTCGTCAGCGCGGTGGCGCTGTTCGCCGTCGCCTCCCTGTCCGCCTGCGGTGACATGGCGGGCGGTGCCCAAGGGCCGCAACACGGGGAGCCGGGGCACAAGATGCTCCAGGTCGCCACGGTCAACGGGGTCGGCGCGGTGGTCACCGACGCCGACGGCAAGACGCTCTACCGGTTCGACAAGGACCTTTCCTCGCCGCCGACGTCCAACTGCGACGGTGACTGCACGAAGTCCTGGCTGCCGATGCTGGCCGGGGTCGCCACCCCGATGCTCAAGGGCATCCAGGACACCCAGGTGGGCACCGCGACCCGCAAGGACGGCAGCAAGCAGATCACCCTCAACGGCTTCCCGCTGTACGAGTACGCGGGCGACAAGGTCGCGGGCGACATGAACGGCCAAGGCGCCAACGGCGCGTGGTTCGCCGTCGCGCCCGACGGCAGCAAGATCACCGCGAAGAGCAAGGCCGGCGGCGCCGGGTACTGACAGACGACGGGTTTCCGGGCAGAACGAGGAAGGACGGGCAGCCGATGAACACCATGGTCGCGCTGCGCTCGGCGCACGCACCGCCGGTGGAGCTGAGGGTTGCAGTACTGTCCTCGCCGACTCAGAACACCGTCGGGAGGACGAGGGTGGCCATAGGAGGCAGGCGGCCTAAGAAGGCCAAAGGCGAAGACCTGATTCGGCAGCTGTACGCCGAACACGGGCGAAGCCTGCTGGCCTACGCGACGAGGCTGACCGGGGATCGGGCGGCAGCCGAGGACGTGGTCCAGGAGACGCTCGTCCGTGCGTGGAAGCACGCGGACGACTTGCAGAACGACGGGAAAGGCTCGGTGCGCGGCTGGTTGCTGACCGTCGCGCGCAACCTGGTCACCGACCGGGCACGGGCCAGGGCGGCCCGGCCACAGGAAGTGGCCGAACCGGCCGAAGGGGTGCCGACCCCGGCCGTCGAGCGCGATCACGCCCAGGGCGTGGTCGACTCGATGACCGTGCTCGGCGCGATGGACGGGCTGTCCAACGAGCATCGAGAGGTCCTGGTGGAGATCTACTACCGGGGACGGACGGTGGCCGAAGCGGCGAGAACACTGGGCGTCGCACCGGGTACCGTGAAATCAAGGTCGTACTACGCACTACGAGCACTCAGAGCAGCGATGATTTCGAGCGGAACGGAGGTGGCGCGATGAACTCGGTGGACGAGAGTCACACGCAGCTCGGCGCGTACGCCCTCGGCGCGCTCGATCCCCACGAGGCAGCCGACTTCGAGCGGCGGCACCTGCAGACCTGCGCGCAGTGCCGGTTCGACCTGAACGAGCTCGTGGCCCTGCGCGACTCGCTCGACGAGGTACCGCCCGAGGCGTTCCTCGAAGGGCCGCCCGAAGGCGGGGACCTGCTGCTGCAGAAGACCCTGCGCCGGGTGCGCGACGAGGAAGAGCGCGTGGCGCCGCCCCGCTCGTCCCGCCGGGGCCTCGCCCTGGTCGCGGCGGCGGTGCTGGTGGTGGCCGCCCTCGGCGGCGGTGTGCTGGTGGGACGGCAGACGGCCTCGGACGGCGGGACCATCGCGGCGCCGCAGTCGGATGTCCCCGGCACGAAGAACGTCGAAGGGCGGGATCCGACCACCGGCGTTCAGCTGGCCGCGTCGGTGGCCCCGTTCCAGGGCTGGGTCAAGGTGGACGTCAACGTCAAGGGCGTCAAGGCCGGCGAGAAGTGCCTGCTCCAGGTGGTCACCAAGGAAGGCCAAGCGGTGACCGCGGGCAGCTGGCAGGTCTCGGAGAAGTGGGAGAACCAGGGCTTCAACCTCGACGGGTCGGCGCTGGTCGCCCCCGACGACGTGAAGTCGGTCGACATCGTCACGGTGGACGGCCGGAAGCTGGTCTCGGCCCAGGTGTGACGTGACGGGCGCGCGCTACCGGTTCCGCAGCACGTGGCTGCTGCCGGGAACCGCGCCCGGGCGGGTGTTCGGCGTGGTCACCGACCTCGCCGGCTACCCGAGGTGGTGGTCGGACGTCCGCGCGGTGCGCCGCGTGGACGACGACACCGCCGAGCTGGTTTGCCGGTCCCGGCTGCCGTTCCGGATCGTCGTCCGGATGCACCGGGACCACCAGGACGAGCGCACGGGCCTGATGCGGGTCAGGCTCAGTGGCGACCTCGACGGGACCCTGACGGGAGCGGTCCGCGCGGCGGGCGCGGGCACGCTGCTGGAAATCACCCAGGACGTTCAGGCCCGGAAGGAGTTGCTGCGGCGCTTCGACACGGTGGCCCGGCCGCTCTTCCGCGCGAACCACGCGCTGATGATGCGGCGGGGCCACCGTGGGCTTTCGACCTACCTCACCTGACCCCCGGTCACAAGCGCCCCAATGTGGCGTTGGTTGCGTCAGACGCACCCAATGTGGCGTTCGGTGCGTCAGACGCACCGAACGCCACATTGGGGCGCTTGGCGCGGCGGG
>NZ_JBSGBK010000055.1:0-58776 GCF_053601215.1 Amycolatopsis sp. NPDC004772 | reverse complement strand
ATAGATGCTTGTGCCCCCCCGCCGGCCCATCACCCGCCGGCAGGGGGTGTGGTGTTTCGCGGCTCAAACCACCCCCCAACCCACCACCCCACAACCGCGGCAGCGTCGCTAGCCGAGGCTTTCGTAGGGATCGGCGGGCGTCGCGACGGGCCGGGCCCGGCCCACGTCGACGAACGGGATGGTGCCGCCGTTGACCGGGTCCGTGGCCTGCCGGCCGGTGTACGCGCCGGTGACCTCCAGCCACGCGTCGGGCGGCAGCACCGGCGGGACGCGGCCGGTCAGCCCGACCTTCACCGGCTGGGCGTCGGCCGCGCAGCAGTTCAGCAGCATCCGGACCAGGTACGGCGTGCCGCCGCGGTCGAAGGCCACGAATCCGGTGATCGTGACGGTCCGGCCGGCCAGCGACCGGCTGTGGTCGTAGACCGCGCGGTCGGCGTAGTCGATCATCGTCAGGCGGACGGGATCGCCGTCCGGGAGCGGGGTGAGGATCCGCGGCGCCGTCACCGCGGTGCCGGCGCGCATCGCGCTGTAGGACCCCAAAGCCGGTGGTGCGGCGAGGATCAGCGCGAACACCGGCAGCACCAGCAGCCACGAAACGCGCGGCGCCGGAGGCCCGCCCGGGCGCCGCCGGGCGTACCAGGCGGTCGCGACGGCCGCGACCACCAGCACCGCGCCCGCGGCCAGCACCAGCGGTTGCAGGCCGGCCTTGACGTACCGCAGGTACAGCCCGGTGAGGCCGGCGTGCAGCAGGACGCCGCCGACCAGGAACAGCAGGATCGCCTGTCCGGTCCGGTTCACCGCAGCACCGCCCCGGTCACGACCGCGGCCGCCACGGCCACGACGAAGGTCGCCGGCGCGAACCGCAGCGCGAACCCGCGGCCGAACGTGGCGGCCTGCATGCCGAACAGCTTGAGGTCGATCATCGGGCCGACGACCAGGAAGGCCAGCTGTGCCGTCGGCGAGAACTGCGTCAGCGACGAAGCGACGAACGCGTCGGCCTCCGAGCAGATCGACAGGAGCACCGCGAGGGCCGACAGGGCCAGGACCGCGACGACCGGGTGGCCGGCCGCCGCGTGCAGCCAGGAGGCGGGCACCACGGCCTTGAGGGTCGCGGCGGCCATCGCGCCGCCGGCGAGGAACCCGCCCGCGTGCATGACGTCGTGCCGCACCGATCCCCAGAACGCCTCTCCCCGGCCGCCGCCCGCGCCGTGGTCGTGGGCGCGGGGCCGCAGCCAGTCTGGACGGCCGAGCCGCTGCCACAGCCAGCCCATCACGCACGACGCCGCGAGGCTCGCGGCGAACCGGGCGACGACCATCCGCGGCTGGCCGGGGAAGGCGACCGCCGTCGCGGTCAGCACCACCGGGTTGATCGCCGGTGCCGACAGCAGGAACGCCACCGCGGCCGACGGCTGCACGCCGCCGCGCACCAGCGCCCCGGCCACCGGCACCGACGCGCATTCGCAGCCGGGCAGGACCGCCCCGGCCAGCCCGGCGGCCGGCACCGCCAGCAACGGCCGTTTCGGCAGCACGCGCGTGAAGAACGACGGCGGCACGAAGACCGCGAGCCCGGCCGAGAGCAGCACGCCGAGGACGAGGAACGGCAGCGCCTGGACGACCACCGCCACGAACACCGTCATCCAGCTCTGCATGACCGGGGTGGACAACAGGCGCCGGACCGGGCCCTGCGCCAGGAATCCGGCCAACAGGATCAACGTCAGGACGAGCACCGGATCGACGTTCCAGCCCGGCGTTTCGTCCGGCTTCCGGCGTTCTTCGATGGCAGTCAACGGCGCTCTCCCGTACTTCCGCTCCACACCCGTCCGTCTACACGGGCCGGGGAGACGTCCGGTTCACCGGCGGCAGTGACCACTGTGGACTCCGGCGACCCGGACGCAGCGAGGGTCGATCACCAGCCGCCCGCCGGGGCACCTCGAACCTGAACGTGACTTTGTTTCATGTTTGGCCTACGCTGAGCCGATGACCCAGGACACCCCGCTCCTGCGGGCCGAGCGGCAGGCCGTCGTCGCGGCCTGTCACGACCTGGCCGGTGCCGGGCTGCTGATCGGCACCGCCGGCAACGTCAGCGTGCGCGCCGGCGGGCACGTCGCCGTGACCGCCACCGGCGTCGTGCTCGGGCGGGCCACCGCGGACCAGGTCACCGTCGTCGACCTCGACGGGACCGTGGTCGCCGGCGACCTCGCGCCGACCTCGGAACTCGAACTGCACCTCGGGATCTACCGCCGCTCCGGCGCCGCCGCGGTCGTGCACACCCACTCGCCGCAGGCCACCGCCGTGTCGCTCGTGCTCGACGAACTTCCGTGCGTGCACTACCAGCAGCTCCTGCTCGGCGGGGCCATCCGCGTCGCCCCCTTCGCCGTCTTCGGCAGCGACGAGCTCGCCGAGCACGTCTGGACCGCGCTGGAGGGCAAGTCGGCCGCGCTGATGGCCAACCACGGCGCCGTCGTGCACGGCCCGACGCTGCAGGCCGCGGTGGACAACGCACTGCTGCTCGAGTGGGCCTGCGAGCTCTACCGGAACGCCGCCACGATCGGCACCCCCCGGACCCTGGACGCCGCCCAGCAGACCGCGGTGGTCGAAGCCGCGCTGCGACGCGGTTACGGCAGCACCAAACGGATCGAGGAGGATCTGTGACGCAAACGGTGATCACGCTCGGCGCGCACGTGTTCGACGTGCAGGTCCGGCCGGTCGAGGCCATCCCGGACGGGCAGGGTGCCGCCCTGGTCGAGCAGATCCGCTTCAGCCCGGCCGGCACCGCCGCCGGCACCGCGCTGACGCTGGCCAAGCTCGGCGCGGCCGTCCGCACCGCCGGCGCGATCGGCACCGACCCCATCGGCGACCTGCTGCTGGCCATGCTGGCCAAGTTCGGGATCGACACCTCCCTGGTCGTCCGCCGCGAAGCCGTGCAGACCTCGGCGTCGGTGCTGCCCATCCGCCCCGACGGCAGCCGTCCCGCCTTCCACGTCCCCGGCGCCAACCTCACCTACGGCCCCGACGACATCGCCGAAGCCGAAGTCGCCCGCGCGACCCACCTGCACCTCGGCGCGCCCGAGCTGATGGGCGGGGACAACGCGGCGAAGATCCTCTCCCCCGCGCGGGCGGCCGGCGTGGTCACCTCGGCCGACCTGCTCGCCCCGGGCGACCCCGGCGTCCTCGCCTGGATCGCGCCCGCCCTGCCGCACCTCGACTACCTGCTGCCCAACGAACAGCAGGTCCTCGGGCTCACCGGCGCCGAGACCCTCGAAGACGGCGCCCGCGCGCTGATCGGCCAGGGCGTCGGCTGTGTCGCCGTCACCCGGGACGCCCGCGGCGCCCTGGTGATCACCGCGGACGAGGTGATCGCCGTCTCCGCGTTCGCGGTCGACGTCGTCGACACCACCGGCTGCGGGGACGCCTTCTCCGCCGGTTTCCTCCGCGGCGTCGGCCTCGGCCGGTCCCCGCGGGACGCCGCCGTGCTCGGCTCCGCCGCCGCGGCCCTGGTCGCCCAGGGCCTGGGCAGCGACCACGGCGAGTTCGACCTGGCCGCCGCCGACGCCTTCGCCGCGGCCACGCCGACGCTGGAGGCCGCCGATGCGCCGCACTGACGTCGTCGTGGTCGGCGCGGGCCTGGCCGGGCTCACCACCGCCCGCGAGCTGACCGCGGCCGGCCGGGACGTCGTCGTCCTGGAAGCCCGCGACCGGGTCGGCGGCCGCACCGTCAACCACGCCCTCGGCGACGGCAAGGTGGTCGAGGCGGGCGGGCAGTTCGCCGGTCCCACCCAGGACCACGTCCTCGCGCTGGCCAAGCAGGTCGGCGTCGAGACGTTCCCGGCCTACACCCGGGGAGCGTCGGTCTACGTCCACGGCGACCGGGCCCGCCGGTACCGCGGCGACATCCCGCCCGACCCCCTGGCCCTGCCCGACCTCGGCATCGCCATGCGGCGGATCGACCAGCTGGCCCGGAAGATCCCCCTCGACGCGCCGTGGCGCGCCCCCAAGGCACGGGCGTGGGACAGCGTGACGTTCGAAAGCTGGCTCCGGCACACCACGGCCGGCACCGGCGCGCTCGACCTGGTCAACGTGCTGCTCGGCTCGGCCTTCGGCGGCAGTGCCGCCGACACCTCGCTGCTCTACAGCCTCTGGTACATCGCGGGGTTCGGCAACGAGACCACACCCGGCACGCTGGAACGCGGCATCGGCGTCACCGGCGGCGCGCAGGAATCCCGCTTCGCCGGCGGATCCCAGCTGATCTCGCAGCGCATCGCCGAAGAGCTCGACGGCCGCGTGGTGCTCCGCGCCCCGGTGCGGGCGATCGAGCAGGACGCCGGCTCGGTGACCGTCCAGTCCGATGTGGACACCTGGCACGCGCGGCACGTCGTCGTCGCCGTCCCGCCCGCGCTGGCCGCCCGGATCTCCTGGCGCCCGCTGCTGCCGCCGCAGCAGGACGCGCTGTTCTCCCGGATGGCCTTCGGCGCGCTGATGAAGTGCGAAGCCGTCTACCCCGAGCCGTTCTGGCGCGCCGACGGGCTCAACGGCCAGGCCGTGTTCCGGCACCCGTCCCCGATCTGCTCGATGTTCGACAACTCCCCGCCCGACGGCGAACCCGGTGTCCTCATGGGTTTCCTCGGCGGCCCGCAGTGGCACCTCTGGGCGGCCCGGCCGCCCCGCGAACGACGTGCCGCCGTCCTGCGCGCCTTCGCCGCCGCGGTCGGGAAGCCCGCGCTGCGGCCGGTGGAGTACTTCGAACAGGACTGGGTCGGCGAGGAGTGGACCCGCGGCGGGCCGACGTCCGTGCCCGGGACCGGCGTGCTGACCGAGCTCGGCCCCTGGCGCGACCGGCCGTTCGGCCGGGTGCACTGGGCGGGCGCCGAGCACTCCGACCACTGGAACGGGTACCTGGACGGCGCGGTCCGCTCCGGCGAGACCGCCGCCCGCGCCGTCCTCGGCCACGAGTGAAGGGGACGATGGTGCGCGACTACACCGTTTCCGAGCAGGCGATCATCCCCCACCCGGTCCGGCGGGTGTGGGACGTGATCTCCGCGACCCACCGCTACGCCGAGTGGGTCCCGACGGTCCTGGAGGTGACCGACCACCACGGCACCGCGGAGCTCGGCCGGACCTACCGCGAGCACAACAAGTCGCTCGGCCCGCTGACCACCCGGTCCGTCTGGACGGTCCGCGAGATCGAGCCCCTGGCCCGCCGCGTCGACACGGGCACCGGCTTCGCGCCGCTGCAGGACCTGACCAACGTGTTCGAGTTCGAGCCGATCACCCGCGGCGACGGGTCGGAGAGCACGCTGATGACGTACGCGGTCCAGTACCGCCTCGGCCTGGGGCCGCTCGGGCCGCTGGTGCACCGCATCGTCGCGGCGGGCCTGCGAGCCGACATGAAGCGGGCGATGGACAACCTCGCCGACGTCATCCTCGCCGAGGGGGTGCCCTCCTAGGCCCGGCCGTGCAACCCGGGGGCCGGGTCGTTCCGTCTTCGGGGCAACGGACCGAAGGAGGCATCCCATGCGAAGGCTGTCCGCGCTCTCCGGCGTGCTCGTCGTCGCCCTGAGCGGCGTGGCCTGCGGCGCCAACGCCCGGCCCGCGTCGGCCGATCCGCTGTGCTCCGCCTCCTACGAACCCCGCGAACTCGTCGTCAGCGGGCCGCTGTACCCGCCGTTGCCCGGCCCGGCGGACGGCACGCGCGGTGAAGACCGCAGCACCGACGCGGCCGCGATCAAGAAGGTCGCCGCCGCGGCGTGCGATCTGCCGGAAGCGCCGTCCGACCCGGTCTGCACGGCGGACCTGGGACCCAGCTACCGGCTGCGGTTCGCCGACACCCGGAACCGGACCACGACCCTCACCGCGGCCGCGTTCGGCTGCCGGTTCGTCGAAGGGCTCGGCACCAAGCGGGTCGACGCGCGGCCGCTCTGGGACGCGCTGGCCGCGGCCGGCCTGCCCGCGCCGCGGGCCCGCTGACCCACCGTCCACATCGGACATACGCCGGACATTCACCGGACCACCGCGGACAGTGGTCCGGCTACGAAAGGGCACCGTCGAGGGCCGTCCGTACCCGACCCGGCCCGCGGGATGTTGACCCCGCCGCACCGCGTACCTACCGTCCGGGCACCGTTTCCGCTTTCGAGGAGGTGCCATGCTGTCGAGGCGTACGTTCGTCACCAGCCTGGTCGCCGCCGCGGCGAGCACGCCGCTGTGGTCCGCCGTCACCGCGCCGGGCGCCCGCGCCGCCGCGGCCCTGCCGTTGACGCTCAAGAACAATTCGGGCAGCGGCACCGTCTACGCCTACATCAGCGGCGCGGACACCGCGGGCCGCCCCGGTTTCGTGACCGCCGACGGGCGGTTCCAGCCGCTGGCCAACCCGTCGGCGCCGGTGACGCCGATCCCCGACTACGCCATTCCCCTCGGTGGATCGGGTTCCCAGCTCACCGTGACGCTGACCGACTACCTCATCGGCGGCCGGGTGTGGTTCTCGGTCGGCAAGAAGCTCCAGTTCTTCGTCAACCCCGGCCCCGGCCTGGTGCAGCCCGGGTTCGCCACCGCGGACCCGAACTGGCAGACGAACTGGACGTTCTGCGAGTTCACCTACAACAGCGCGAACCTCTACGCGAACATCAGCTACGTCGACATGGTGGCGCTGCCGGTGTCGATGGCCACCACCGGCGCGGCCGGTGCGCAGTCGGTCAGCCCGCTGCCCAACGGCGCCCTCGGCAGCATCGCGGACGGCCTGCGCGCGCAGCACAACGCCGACGGCGCGCCGTGGGACCGGCTGGTCGTCACCGACGCCTCCGGCCAGGTCGTGCGCGTGCTCGCCCCCGGCCACTCCCCGGTCGACTTCGGCGGCTACTGGACCAGCTACCTCAACGCCGTCTGGGACCACTACCGCACGACGCCGCTGACGATCAACGGCCAGGGCGGCATCGGCTCCTACACCGGCACGGTCAGCGGGGACGCGATCGTGTTCGCCGGCCTGAACACCAACGGCGTGCCGTTCACCAAGCCGAGCGCGGCGGACATCTTCGGCTGCGCGAGCGGGCCGCTGTACAACTCCGGCAGCGACGCCCGCGGCGCGGTCGCCGCCCGGCTGGCCGCCGCCCTGAACCGCAGCAGCCTGCTGGTGGCCGGCGGCAACAATCAGCCCGACGGCGTCCCGCCTTCGCAGTACTACCGCGACGCCACCACGAACCACTACGCGCGCCTGGTGCACCAGTACGCGTCGATCGGCTACGCCTTCCCGTACGACGACGTCGGCCCGACCGGCGCCCAGCCGGTCGACGGCCACCTCCAGGACCCGGCCCCGACGTCCTGGACGGTCGCGCTCGGCCCGGGCGCGGGCGGCGGCACCACCCCGCCCGGCTCGGGCGGCACGAGCGCGTACTCGACCATCCAGGCGGAGGCCTACAACGCGCAGAACGGCACCCAGAACGAGTCGTGCGCCGACACCGGCGGCGGCGTCGACGTCGGCTGGATCGCCGACGGCGACTGGCTGAAGTACGCCCGCGTCGACTTCGGCTCGAGCGCGCCGCACCAGTTCGTCGCCCGCCTCGCGTCGGGCGCGGCGGCCGGCGTCAGCGGCGCCATCCGGGCCCGCCTGGACAGCGTGACGGGCCCGGTGATCGCGGAAATCGACTTCGCGAACAACGGCGGCTGGCAGCAGTGGCAGACGGTGCCGGCCAACATCGTCGCGTCCGCCACCGGCGTCCACGACCTCTACCTGACGTTCTCCGGAAGCTCGGCGGACTTCGTCAACGTCAATTGGTTCACCTTCACCCGCTAGGCGGGCTCCGGGACGACGACGACCTTGCCGTGCACCCCGCCTTCGGCCGCGCGGGCGTGCAGGGCGGGCAAGCCGGCCAGGGGCACCCGTTCGGCGACGTCGATCCGCAGCTCGCCGTGGTCGACCAGGTCCACCAGCCGGGACAGCTGCTCGGCGTCGCTGCGGACGAACAGGTCGATGCCGCGGATGCCGCGCTCCTCGTCGGACGGGGCCGGCATCCACACCGTCGTGTTCACCAGGGCACCGCCCGGGCGGATCAGCGTCAGCAGGGCCGCCAGCCGCTCCGGGGTGATCGGGGCGAGGTTCAGCACGAGGTCGACCGGCTCGGTCACCGCTGCCGCCACGTCGCCGGTGGTGCGGCCGACGGCGATCACCTCGGCACCGGCGTGCCCGGCCAGCTGCACCGCATACCCGCCGACCGCGCCCCGGGCGCCGTTGACCAGCACGCGCTGCCCGGCCGTCAGCTTGCCGTGGTCGAACAGGGCCTGGTGCGCGGTGAGCCCCACCAGCGGCAACGCGGCGGCGTCGGCCAGCGGGACGTTCTCGGGCGCCCGGGTCAGCACGTCGGCCGGGGCGAGGACGTACTCCGCGGCCGCGCCGGGCTTGTCCATCGGCAGGAAGCCGATGACCTCGGTGCCGGTCTCCGGGCCGGCCACGCCCTCGCCCAGCGCGTCGACCGTGCCGGCGACGTCGATGCCGGGCGTGTGGGGCAGCACGACCGGGATCGGGCCCTGCATGAACCCGCCGCGGATGTTGCCGTCGACGGGGTTGAACGACGTCGCCGCGACCCGGATCCGGACCTGCCCGGCCCCGGGGACGGGCCGGTCCACGTCCTCGTAGCGCAGGACGCCGGGATCGCCGTACTCGTGGAACCGCACTGCCTTCATCGGGTTGCTCGCCTTCGTCCGTGATCCACTTCGCCCCCAGGATCGCGGCCGCCGACCGGTTCAGCCTGGGCCGGTTTGGCCCACCCTGACGACGGACGGCGGCCCGGCGGCGGCGACGACCTCGCCGAGCAGGGCCGCGTCGCGCGACCCGGGTGCCGCGGTGAGGACCACCGCCATCAGGCCGTCGCCCGGGACTTCCAGGAGGTTGCCGTCGAGGGTGAGGTCGGCGCCGTCGGGATGCCGGAACACGGCCCGGTTTTCGTACGTGCGCACCGGTTCGGGCGTCCGCCACAGGGTGTCGAACGACCGGCTGGTCGTGCGCAGCTCGTCGACGAGCCCGGCGAGCGAGGCGTCCGCGGGGTAGCGCAGGGCGGTGTCCCGCAGCCGGTCGGCGAGCATCGCCCGGAACCCGGCCGCGCCGTCGTCGTCCCGGCTGATCCCGCGGGGTGCGTTGCGGAAGGTGCGCCAGGCGACGTTCCAGTCCCGGTCGTGCCCGGTCGGGCCGCCGGCCTGCAACGCGAACCACGCGCTGTTGACGGCGAGCACGTTCCACGCCGCGTCGGCCAGGAAGGCGGGGGTGTCGGGGAACCGCTGCAGCAGCCGCACGGCGGCCGTCCCGGCCTCGCGCGGGACCTGGCCGTCGACCGCGGCGTACCCGGCCAGCGCGCAGAGCCGCTCGTAGTCCGCCCGCCCGAGCCGCAACGCCCCGGCGATGGCGGCCACCACCCCGGCCGACGGGTGGCGGCGCCCCTGCTCCAGCCGCCGCACGTAGTCCGCCGACACGCCGGCCAGCTCGGCGAGCTCCTCCCGCCGCAGCCCGCGGGTCCGCCGCCGCCCGGACGGCAACCCCGCGGCGGCGGGATCGGTGTTCTCGCGCAGCCGCCGCACCGCCGCGCCGAGTTCGTGCAAAGCCATGGCGCCAGCGTATCCGGTCTCCGGGCTCCTTTGTGGACAGTGCGGCGCGTGACCCACCGCGCCGGGCCGGTGACGGCCGACCGGCCACGCGTGGCCGGTCCACGACCTGGTCTCCCGCCGCTTCCCCGGTCATCATGGAACTCGCGGCCGCGCAGGGACGGACGGGGAGGGCGATTGACCGAGCACTGGGGCGCACGGCTCCGCCGGCACCGGACCCGCGCGGGCTTCACCCAGGAACACCTGGCCGAAGCCGCCGGGGTGTCGATCCGGACCCTGCGGCGGTGGGAGACCGGCGACCGGGGGCACCCGCACGGGCCGTCCGTGCGGCGCGTCGCCCAGGTCCTGGACCTGTCGGCGAGCGAACGCGACCAGCTGCTCGCCCTGGCGGACGGCCCGGAGCCGGCCCAGGGGCGCGCCTTCGCCCCGCCGCGGCTTCGCCCCTTCGACGCCGGGCTGTTCGTCGGCCGGACCGCGGAACTCGACACCCTGACGGCGAAGCTGACCGGGCCCCGCAGCACCGGCATCGTCGTCGTCGACGGCCCGCGCGGCATCGGCAAGTCGTTCCTGGCGCTGCGGTGGGCCGCCGCGCACACCACGGACTTCCCGGACGGCCTGCTCTACGCCGACCTGTGGGGCTCGCGCACCGACCTCGGTGCACAGGCCCCGTCCGACGTGCTGCGCGACTTCCTCCTCTCGCTGGGCGTCCCGCCCGGCGAGGTGCCGGGCGGCAGCGACGAGCGGGCCGCCCTCTACCGGAATCTGGTGGCGGGCACGCAGCTGCTCGTCGTGCTCGACGACGCCCGGGACTCCAACCAGGTGCAGCCGCTGCTGCCGGGGACCGGCGCCGTCCTGATCACCAGCCGGCACCGGCTCAACAGCCTGGTCGTCGGGTCCGGCGCGGACAGCGTCACGCTCGCGCCGATGCCGGACACCGACGCGCGGCAGCTGCTCGCCGGCTCGATCGGGGCGCGCAGCGACGGCGTGGCCGAGCTCCTGGAGTTCTGCGCCGGGCAGCCCCTGGTGCTCAGTGCCGTCGCCGCCCGCGCGGCCGCGCACCCCGAACGTGATCTGCACGCGCTGACCGAAGAACTCCGCGAGCTGGCGGCGGCGTCCCCGGCGCCGCACGACCGGACGTCCGGCCTCGCCGCCGTCCTGGGCGAGTACCACCCGGACGTCGAGCTGATGGAGCTGGGCTCCGACCTGATGACCCAGGCCCACCAGCTCAACGAACTGGGCCGGCCCGAGGAAGCGCTGTCGGCGCTCACCGACGCGGAGGCCGTCTTCCGGCAGCTGGACCGCCAGACCCCGCGGTACTACCAGGCCGGGATGCTGGCCGAATGCCTCATCACCAAGTCACTGCAGCTGCTCGGCCTGGGCTTCGCCGAGGCCGGGGTCGAGGCCAGTGCCGAGGCCGTGGCGCTGCGCCGCCCCCGGGACGACGGCCCCGGGCCCTCGATCCCGACCGGAGCCGCGCTGCGGATGCTGGCGAACAGCCTGAGCAACCACGCCGTGCTGCTGTGCACCGTGGGCCGCCCGGAGGAAGCCCTGGCGGCGCTGTCCGAGGTGGTCGAGCTGCGCAAGCGGTTCATCACCGGGAAACAGGCCGGGCGGGCCGTGTCGGCGAGGGGGTGACACGGCCCGTCCGGCCACCGTGGACGGTGTCCCGGCTCAGCTCACCTGCAGGTCGATGCAGGCGTAGAAGGCGTTCGACGTGTCGGCGATGTTCCACACCGCCAGCACCGTCTGGCGGCCCGTGTGGCTGCCCAGGTTCACCTGGTGCGCGACCGTCGACGGCGGCTGCTGGTCGTTGCCGCTCACCTCCGCGATCTTCTGGCCGCCGATGAAGTATTGGTAGTTCGACGTGCGGTGGCGGGCGGTGAACGTCCAGTTGAAGGTCACCGTGCGGCCGACGTTCGCGGCGCGCCAGCCCTTGCCGTTGTCGTTGAGCTCGGCGAACTGGGCCACGCCGCCGTTGCAGGACCGCAGGCCCTTGGGCCCTTCGACGCTCTGGGGTTCGTACTGGATCTGCCCGCACTGCACGATGTGCTGGGCGCACTGCGCCTGCCGGCTCGCCGGCGAATTCACGTAGCCGTGCGCGCTGGCGATCCCGGCGGGGTTGAGCACCACCAGCACCGGGGCCAGCAGGGTGCCCACGGCGGCCGCGACCAGTTTGCGATTCATTCCAAGCTCCTTCGGGGACAGGCTCGCCTTCCCGCCGCCGGGCACGGCGAAACCGCGGCCCCGGCCTCGCTGGGAGGTCCGCCGCGACGGGAAGGGTTACGAGCGAAGGAAAATTGTGGTCTAGACCATACGTCGAAACGGTACTCAGGTCAACGGCTGGCAAAGTCGGGAACAATGTTGGTAAGGCGCCAACTGTCACCCGGTGTTCCGTTGAGCGGGACCGCGACCGCCGGACCGGCGGCGGGCCGCGAGGCGCGTGCCTCTAGGATCACGCCGGTGACCACCTACGACGACACCTTCGAGCACCTCGACCCCTCGGCCCTGCCGGAGCGGCAGCAGCGGATCCTGGTCGCGATCCGGGACTGGGTGGTCCAGCACGGCTACTCCCCCAGCACGCGCGAGATCGGCGAGGCCGTCGGCCTGCAGTCGACGTCGTCGGTGTCCAAGCACCTGGCCAGTCTCGAAGACAAGGGCTTCCTGCGCCGCGGTGCCACGGTCTCACGCCCGATCGACGTGCGCGCGTTCCTGAACGGCACGGCCGCCGCCGAAGACGGCGATTCGGTGCCGGTGCCCGTCGTCGGCGACATCGCGGCCGGCACGCCGATCTCGGCGGTCGAGCACACCGACGACGTCCTCAAGCTGCCCCGCGACCTCACCGGCCGCGGCACGGTGTTCGGCCTGCGCGTCCGCGGCGACTCGATGATCGACGCGGCCATCTGCGACGGCGACATCGTCGTGGTCAAGCAGCAGTCCGAGGCCCACTCCGGCCAGATCGTCGCGGCGATGATCGACGAAGAGGCGACGGTCAAGGTCTACCGCCGCCGCGACGGCCACGTGTACCTCGAGCCCCGCAACCCGGCCTACGACGTCATCGACGGCGACCGCGCGGTGATCCTCGGCGCGGTGGTGTCGGTGCTGCGGAGCGTCTGACTCACCAGGTGACGGGCAGCTCGTACACGCCGTACACCGACCCGTCGTGCTTGAACGGGATCTGTTCGACGTCGGTGGCCAGCGCCAGCGTCGGGATCCGCCGGTACAGCGTGCTGTAGACGACCTGCAGCTCCAACCGGGCCAGCGGCTGGCCGAGGCACTGGTGGACGCCGAAGCCGAAGGCCACGTGGCGGTGCGCGTCGCGGGTCAGGTCCAGCCGGTCGCCGTCCGGGAAGGCCTCCGGGTCGCGGTTGGCGATGTCGTTCGCCATGATCAGGCCCTCACCCGCGCGGACGGTCTGCCCGCCGATCTCGATGTCCTCCAGCGCGACGCGGCGGCGTCCGTTGTGCGTGATGTTCAGGTAGCGCAGCAGTTCCTCGACCGCCGAAGCGACCAGCGCCGGGTCGTCGGACTCGCGCAGCAGCGCCAGCTGGTCCGGGTGCTCCAGCAGAGCCAGGGTGCCGAGCGCGATCATGTTCGCCGTCGTTTCGTGGCCGGCGATCAGCAGCAGGACACCCATCTGCGCCGCTTCGACCCGGGTCAGCTCCCCCGCCGCGACGCGCGCGGCCAGTCCGGACAGCAGGTCGTCGCCCGGGTTGCCGAGCTTCGACCCCACCAGCTCGTCGAGGTAGCCGATCAGCGCCCGGTGGCCGGCGGCCCGCTCCTCGGGCCGGGCGTCCCGGTGGACGATGACCTTGCTGTTCTCCTGGAAGAAGTCGTGATCGGCGTACGGGACACCCAGCAGCTCGCAGATCACCAGTGAGGGCACCGGCAGCGCGAACGCCTCGACCAGGTCCACCGGCTTCGGCCCGGCCAGCAGCTCGTCGATCCGGTCGTCGACGATCTTCTGCACGGCCGGGCGCATCGCGGCGACCCGGCGGATGGTGAACGGCGCCGTCACCATCTTGCGCAGCCGCGCGTGCTCGGGGTTGTCCATCAGGATGAAGCTGATGCCGGTGCCGCCCTTCGGCAGCGGCGCGGGGCTCGGATACCCGGGCCGGGTGATGTCGGCGCTGATCCGGGGATCGGCGAGCAGCGCCCGCTGGTCGGCGTAGCGGGTCACCAGCCACGGCGTGCTGCCGTCCCACAGCCGGACGCGGGCGAGCGGGCCCTCCTCCTGCAGCGCGCGGGCGGCGGGCGGCGGGTCGAACGGGCAGCCCGCGGCCCGGGTCATCGGGAACTCGGGGATCTCGGTCGTCGTCATCGTTCCTCCGCCGTCGCCGTCGGTTCGTGATCAGTCAACCGAAGACTGCTAGGCTAAGTCAAGCGACTGATTTAATTCAACGTTCTTGGAGGACCCACCCGTGTCCGATCCGTCCAGAGCCGCCGGGGAGGCGTCGCCGCGCGCGAACCTCGTCGTCGCGGTCCTCGCCCTCGCGGGCATCACCGTCTCGCTGATGCAGACGCTGGTCATCCCGCTGATCCCGGCGCTGCCCGGGCTGCTGCACGCCTCTGCGGCCGACGCCACCTGGGCCATCACCGCCACCCTGCTCGCGGGCGCGGTGGCGACGCCGACCATGGGCCGGCTCGGCGACATGTACGGGAAACGGCGGATGCTGCTGATCAGCCTCGGCGCGCTGGTCGCGGGCTCGACGATCGGCGCGCTCTCCGACAGCCTGGTGCCGATGGTCGCCGGACGGACGCTGCAGGGCCTGGCCGCCGGCGTCATCCCGCTCGGGATCAGCATCATGCGCGACGAGCTGCCGGCCGAGCGGCTCGGTTCCGCGACGGCGCTGATGAGCGCGTCACTCGGCGTCGGCGGCGCGCTGGGCTTGCCGGCGGCGGCGCTGCTGGCCGAAAACGCGGACTGGCACGCGCTCTTCTGGACCGCGGCCGGGCTCGGCGTGGTGGTCACGGCGCTGGTCGTCGCGCTGGTGCCGGAGTCGCCGGTCCGCACCGGCGGCCGGTTCGACGTGCCGGGCGCGGCGGGGCTCTCGATCGCGCTCGTGTGCTTGCTGCTGGCCATCTCGAAGGGCGCCGACTGGGGCTGGGGCAGCGCGGCGACGCTGGGCCTGTTCGCGGCCGCCGTCGTCGTCCTGTTCCTGTGGGGCCGCTGGGAACTGCGGACCGCGCAGCCACTGGTGGACCTGCGGACGACCGCGCGGCGCCAGGTCCTGCTGACCAACATCGCCTCGGCGGTGTTCGGCTTCGCGATGTTCGCGATGTCCCTGGTCCTGCCGCAGCTGCTGCAGCTGCCGGCGGCCACCGGGTACGGCCTCGGGAAGTCGATGCTGGCGGTGGGCCTGGTGATGGCGCCGTCGGGGCTGGTGATGATGGCGCTGGCCCCGGTGTCGGCCCGCATTTCGGCGACCCGCGGGCCGAAGACGACGCTGATGCTCGGCGCGGTGGTCGTCGCCGCGGGGTACGGCCTCGGCGTCGTGCTGATGAGCGCGACCTGGCACC
The DNA here is from genome assembly GCF_053601215.1 of Amycolatopsis sp. NPDC004772. Lineage (NCBI taxonomy): Bacteria > Bacillati > Actinomycetota > Actinomycetes > Pseudonocardiales > Pseudonocardiaceae > Amycolatopsis > Amycolatopsis sp. NPDC004772. The sequence goes on along the minus strand of NZ_JBSGBK010000055.1, from coordinate 43,680 downwards.
TGGTGCTGATCTCGAGCATCATCGGCGCGGGGATCGGGCTCGCCTACGGGGCGATGCCCGCGCTGGTGATGGGGGCCGTGCCGGTGTCGGAGACCGCGGCCGCCAACAGCCTCAACACGCTGATGCGATCGATCGGGACGTCGGTGTCCAGCGCCACGGCCGGGCTGATCCTGGCGAGACTGACGATCTCGTTCGGACCGGCGACCCTGCCGTCGCAGAACGGGTTCCGGCTCGTGCTGGGCATGGGTTCGGCGGCGGCGCTGATCGCCCTGGCCGTGGCGGCGTTCCTGCCGCGGCGGTCGCCGGTCGCCGTCCGGGAGCCGGCCGTCGCGGCCGCGCGCTGACCGCGGCCCGGCCGGCCGGTGCGCGCGTGGTACGCGCCCGGTCAGCGCCGGGCGGAAACCTTCGGTCGACGCCGGGCCACGACGGTCCGGCAACGACCTTGGGGAGCGTGGCATGACGAAGAACGCGTTGGTGACGGGAGCTTCGCGGGGCATCGGGCGGGCGATCGCGCTGCGGCTGGCCGCGGACGGGGCGGTGGTCGCCGTCCACCACGGGGGCAACGAGGGCGCGGCCAAGGAAACCGTGTCACTGATCGAGGACGCGGGCGGGCACGCCTTCCCCGTGGCGGCCCGGTTCGGCGACGCCGGCGCCGTCGAGCGGCTGGTGGACACGGTGACCGCGGCCTTCGGGGACGGCTTGGACATCCTCGTCAACAACGCGGGGATCAGCTCGCACAGCTCGATCGGGGAGCTGACCGAGGACGAGCTGGATCGGCTGCTGGCGGTGAACGTCAAGGCGCCGATGCTGCTCGTCCAACGGTTGCTGCCGGTGCTGAACGAGGGCGGCCGGGTGGTGATGGTGGGATCGATGGCCACGCGGATCGCCGTTCAGTCGCAGATCGGTTACACGGTGAGCAAAGCCGCGGTCGAGGCGTTGGCACCGACGCTCGCCAACGAGCTGGGGCACCGGGGCATCACGGTGAACACGGTGGCGCCGGGTCCGATTCGGACGGACATGACCGAGGCCGTCCTGGCGGTTCCCGAGGCTGCCGCCGGGTTGGCGGCGATGACGGCGCTGGGTCGGGTCGGGGAGCCGGAGGATGTCGCCGAGGTGGTCGGCTTTCTGGCCGGGCTCGGTGGGCGGTGGATCACCGGGCGGACGTTGGACGTCTCCGGGGGGACTTTCCTCGGGCCCATCTCGGCTGGGTGATCAGCTTCGATGCCTCTCTGATCACGTGTGATGCCTCTGCGGCTTTGTGGGTTCTCTGTCTTGAAGTTGCTTTGGGCCCTTCTGCCGGCCCGATCGCCGGATTGTTCAGCGGCCGCGTATCGGGTCGGCAGGGGGGTCTGGTCGTTGGCCGGCCTGGGTGGTTGGCCAGGCTTGGCGGCTGGACGGGCTCGGTCGGGTTGGCAAGCCCGGCTGGTCGGCGGGCCCGGCTGGCAGGATTGGTTGGCGGGCCTGGTTGGCCAAGCCGGTTGGCGGGCCGAGCCCGGCCCGCTGACCAACGATCAACCCGGCGAGATGGCGGCCGCCGTCCCGGTCAGGTCCTTGCCGCCAAGCCGTCCAGGTGGAGGGTTCCTCCTGCGTGGTTCTGCGCCACGTACTCCGGGCCCTTCGTCACCAAACGGGCTATCGCCGTTGCGTGGCCGTGGCCCAGGGCGTGTTCCTGCTTGAGCCAGGCCACGATCTCGCCCGTCTTGGTCAGGTTCTTGGCCGCCGCCAGCTCCAGGAAGCCGCGGGGGGTGATGCCCGTCTGCTTCTCCGCGTTGTCGAGGTAGGCCTGAAAAGACATGGTTACTCCCCAGTTGAGCCGAATAGAGCCGAGGTTGTTCTCGGGTTTCACCACCGTCTCACCGACAACTTTTTTTGTCAATCCCGGATCGCCACCACCGCCAACGTCGCGTACGGCAGCACGAAGCTCCCGCCGAGGTCGTCGATCGCCTCGCCGACTTCGGACAGGACCTCGGCCAGGTCGGACGGTGGCAGGCGGGTCAAGCCGCCCGTTGTCGGCAGGAAGTCGAGCCACTGCTCGCGCGTGTACGTCCTCTCCCACTCGAAGCTCCAACGTTCCGGCGTACCCAGGGCGTCCGCCCGCGCGATTGACTCGGCGAACCCCGTGAACATCACGTCGTAGATCTCCGCCGCCGGGCGGGACTCGCCCGCGAACGGCGCACCCGGGAGCACCCTGCGGCACGCCGTCGCCAAGGCCTCCGCCACCGGCGCGGGCGGCTGGAACACGTGCGCGAACACGGCCAGCAGCCCACCCGGCCGCAGGACGCCCGCCGCCTTGGCCGGGCCCGTGGCCGGGTCCACCCAGTGCCATGCCTGGCCGGCGATGACCGCGTCGAACGTCCGGCCCTTCGGTTGCCAGTCCTCGAACTTCGCCACCTCGACGTCGATTCCGCCGCCGCGGGCGAACTCCGCCATCCGGGCGTCGGGGTCGATGCCGAGCACCCGGCAGCCCGCGTCGCGGAACTGGCGGGCCTCGATCCCCGTTCCGCAGCCGACGTCCAGGACGTCGATACCCGGACTTGCCTCGATGATCCGGTCCACCAGTTCGCGCGGGTACGCCGGGCGCGCTCGGTCGTAGCGTTCGACATCGGTTCCGAAGGACTCCGCCATCGCGCGGGCTTCGTGAGGTTGAGTGGGCATGTGCCCACTCTAATGGGCACTCGCCCACTAGGACAACCGGCGGGGGTACCGGAGAATGGGCACCATGCCGACCGGGGTCCACCTGCGCGATGTGCGCCAGCAGCTGTTCCACGCGGCCGAGCGAGTTCTCCTGCGCGACGGGCCGAACGCTCTGACCAGCCGCGCCGTCACCACCGAGGCCGACGTCGCCAAGGGCGTGCTGCACCGGCACTTCAGCGACTTCGACGACTTCCTGGCCGAACTCGTCCGCGACCGCATCACCCGGCTGGCGGACCAGGACGCCCTCCTGCGAGCGTCCGCCGGCACCCGGACCGTCGCCGACAACCTCGTCGACGCGCTGGTCGAACTCTTCGACCCGATCACGGTCGCGCTGACGAGCCTGGTCTTCTTCCGCGACGAACTGCGGGCCCGCGTGCGCAAGCAATCCGGCCTGCCGATCCTGGCCGAGGCGCGGGACATGCTGACGAACTACCTGTCAGCCGAACGCGAACAGGGCCGCATCGCCGCGGACGCCGATGGGGATTCGCTCGCCCTGTCGCTGATCGGTGCGGCGCACCTGCTGTTCGCGGGCCGCCGCCGCGGAACCCTGCCCGACACCGGGGAATTGACGAAAACGGTCCACACGGTCATCGCCGATGTCGTGCAGCGGCGCCTGTTGTGATCGAGCCGGCAAACGAAGAAGGCCCCGTCCGCGGACGGGGCCTTCTTCGTTGTGGAGTGGGCGATACTGGGATCGAACCAGTGACCTCTTCGGTGTGAACGAAGCGCTCTCCCCCTGAGCTAATCGCCCATGTACGAACTTCCACGAAATCCGGGGTGGACTCGTGGTGCGCGATACTGGGATTGAACCAGTGACCTCTTCCGTGTCAGGGAAGCGCTCTCCCGCTGAGCTAATCGCGCGCTGCGGAACTTCGTACTGGCGGAAGCATATCGGACGCCTCCGGCGGCCGCGCAGGGGGGCCGGTGACCCGAAATCCGCCTGACAGAAGCGGCCCGAAACGGGCACACTGCGAAGGACGTCCGTGTTCGCCACGGCCGTCTCCGGCCGACCAGGAGAGTCCCACCCCGATGACCAAAACCGTGTCCACCCCGCCCGCCGACGTGAACCGTGCCCCGGCGCGCTCGGGACTCCTCATCGGGACTCTCGTGCTCTCCGCGTTCGTGATGATCCTCAACGAGACCATCCTGAGCGTCGCGCTGCGGGACCTGACCGTCGACCTGCGGGTGCCGACGACGACCGTGCAGTGGCTGACCAGCGGGTTCCTGCTGACCATGGCCGTCGTCATCCCCACCACCGGGTTCATGCTCGAACGGTTCTCGCCGCGGCAGGTCTTCCTGTTCTCGATGGCGGCGTTCAGCCTGGGCACGCTGCTGAGCGCGCTCGCGCCCGGGTTCGGGCTGCTGATGGCCGGGCGCGTCGTGCAAGCCTGCGGCACCGCCGTGATGCTGCCGCTGCTGATGACCACGGTCATGCGGCTGGTGGCGCCGGAACGGCGCGGCGCGACCATGGGCACGATCACGATCGTCATCGCGGTCGCGCCGGCGATCGGGCCGACCATCGGCGGCGCGGTGCTGCCGCTCGGCTGGCGCTGGATGTTCTGGATCGTGCTGCCGCTGGCGATCGCCGCACTGGTGGCCGGCGGGCTGCTGCTGCGCATCGGCAGCGAGCGCCGTCAGGTACCGCTGGACGTGCCGTCGGTGCTGCTGTCGGCGATCGGGTTCGGCGGGGTGCTGTACGGCCTGTCCTCCAGCGGCGAGCAGGCCGGGGCCGAGCCGGCGGTGCCGGGCTGGGTGCCGATCGTCGTCGGCGTCGCGGCGCTGGTGGTCTTCACCTGGCGGCAGCTGCGGCTGCAGCGCCGGGACCGCGCGCTGCTCGACCTGCGGCCGTTCACCCACCGCAGCTTCGTCGTCGCGCTGGTGCTGACCGGCCTGCTGTTCGTGTGCCTGATCGGCGCCGCGGCGATCCTGCTGCCGCTCTACCTGCAGACCGTGCTGCACACGAGCACGTTCGTCAGCGGGCTGGCGGTGCTGCCCGGCGGTCTGGTGCTGGGCCTGCTGGGCCGCCCGGTCGGCGCGCTGTTCGACAAGGTCGGCAGCCGCCCGCTCGTCATCCCCGGCGCGGCGGCGATGGCCGCTTCGCTGTGGCTGTTCGCGGTGCTGGGGCCGGATTCGCCGCTGATCGCGGTGATCGGGATCCACGTGCTGATGATGGCCGGGCTGGGCCTGATGATGACGCCGCTGTTCGCCGAGTCGCTCGGGGTGCTGCCCGAACACCTGTATTCGCACGGCAGCGCGATCCTTTCGACGCTGCAGCAGGTGGCCGGCGCGCTGGGCACGGCGATGTTCGTCACGGTGGCGACCATTGGCAGCCACGACACGACGGCGGCCAGCCCGGACGCCTCCGGCCTGCGAGCGGCCTTCATCGTCGCCGGGGTCGTCGGCCTCATCGCCTTCGCCGGCACCTGGCTCATCCGGCGCAGCCCGGTCCCGCAAACCACTTCGCACCACTGAGTCCCGCTTCCACCGGACGAGTGGAAGCGGGACTCCGACGCCGCTACCCGACCTTCGGCGTCGCGCGGACGCCGCTGTGCAGGTAACGCTCCCCCGTCGGCAAGGTGTAGAACGTCGCCGAGATCCACGACCGGGTGCCCGGCTCGCGGAACGCGAACTGCGGGCCGCCCAACGGGATCAGGTCGTGTTCCGTCGTCGGTTCCGGCACCAGCTCGGCGATCGGGCCGGTGATCGACTGCCGCATCCGCAGGCCCGTCTCCCCTTCGAAGACCTCGATGCGCATCGACGCCCGCTCGTACACTCCGACGAACTCGGCCACCTCCACCGACGGCGGCTCGGCGGCCGGCGCAACCGGACGCGGCAGCGCCACTCCCGCCAGCGCAGCGAAGATCTCGCGGTAGAGCTCCTCGTACAGGTCGCGCGTGTTGCCGCCGTTGGTGAGCAGCGTGACCGCCAGGCCGTGCGAGGGCAGCAACCGCAGGAACGCCGACTGCCCGATCGTGTTGCCGTCGTGACCGATCACGCGGTGGCCGTCCCACTCGAAGCGGATCCAGCCGAGGCCCCACGAATCACCCAGCGTGTGTTTGTCCGGCATGTCCGCCTGCCACTCGGTCATCGCCGCCGACGACGCCTCCGACAGCACCTCGCCACCGCCCGCCAGGTGCAGGCCGGCGAACTCCAGGACGTCCGCCGCCGTCGCCGTGATCAGGCCGGCCGGGCCCGCCGAACGCGGGAGGATCCAGGCCGGCGCCGGTGCCGGCGCGCCGTCACCCGCCGCGACGTGGCCCATCGCCGCTCGGTGCAGCAACGCCTCCTCCGGCAGTGTCCCCGTGTGGGTGAGACCCAGTGGGGTGAACAGCCGCTCGCGCAGGGCCGCGTCCCACGTCTGCCCGGTCAGCTTCTCGATCACCCGGCCCACCAGCACGAACCCCGAGTTGCAGTAGGACAGCGTCGCCCCGAGCGGGTGGTTCTGCGCGACCTCGTCGAGGAGGCCGACGAACTTCTCGAGGCAGTCGTCGCCGCGGCCGGTGTCGGTGAAGACGTCGCCGTCGATGCCACTCGTGTGGGTGAGCAGGTGCCGCAGGGTCACCTGCTTGGTGACGTCGGGGTCGGCCAGCCGCAGCTCGGGCAGCACGTCGGCGATCGGCGCGTCCAGCTTCAGCAGGCCCTCGTCGACCAGCTGCATCGCCACCGTGGCCGTCCAGACCTTGGTGATCGAGCCGATCTGGAACACCGAGTCGTCGGTGACCTCGACCCCGGTCGCCGTGTTCAGCACGCCGTGGCTCGCGAGTACCCGCTCGCCGCCGCGCAGGATGCCCAGGGACGCGCCCGGGACGCGGTGCTTGCGCGCGAGCGCGGCCAGGCGCCGCTGCCAGTGCGCGGCGTCCAGCGGCACCTGCGCCGGCCGGCCCGGCTCGCCCGCGTACTGCGAAACCCAGTCGACGATGCGGCGGTTGAAGTCGCGCCGGTGCGACGGCTTCCCGTCGAGGATGAACAGGTGGGACGCACCCGGGTAGAGCACCAGGCGGGTCGGCACGCCCTGCTCGCGCAGCGCGGTGAACCACTGCTCGGCCTGCCCGGCCGGGCACCGGTCGTCGGCGGCACCCTGGACCACCAGGGTCGGCGTCCGCACCTTCTCCACCTGGGCCAGCGGGGAAAGCGCCGCGTAGTGGGCCCGGTTCTCCCACGGGATCGCGCCGAGTTCGGCCACGCCGAGGTAGTGCCCGCTGTCGGACGTGCCGGCCATGCTGACGACGTCGCTGACCACCCCGCCCGCGATCGCCGCGGCGAAGCGGTCGTCCCTGCTGGTGAGGTAGCAGGTCATGAAGCCGCCGTAGCTGTAGCCGGACACGGCGAGCCGCCGCGCGTCGGCCACGCCCTCGGCGACCAGGGTGTCCACGGGCTCGAGGAAGTCCCGGGCGTCGGCGACGCCCCAGGCACCGACCGCGGCGGTGTAGAACGCTTCGCCGTAGCCGTCGCTGCCGCGCGGGTTGAGCAGCAGCACCGCCCAGCCGCGCGCGACGAGTTCCTGGTGGTAGAGGTGCACGGCGTCGGCGGTGCCGTTCCACGCGTTGTGCGGGCCGCCGTGGATGTCCAGCAGCAGCGGCCGCGGGCCGGTGCGGGCCTGGTCGCGCAGCAGCCAGCCGGCCACGACCGTGCCGTCGGAGATGGTGAACTCCCGTTCCTCGCCCGCGAAGGGCTCGAAGCCGGGCCCGTGCGCGGTGCGCAGCTCGATCTCGCCGCCGGGCAGGTCGACCGTCGCGATCTCGCCGTAGGACGTCGGCGTGCCCAGCACGATCGCCGCCGTGTTCCCGGCGACCGACATCGCCGCCACGGCGTTCCCGGTGCCGCCGAGCACGAGCCGCGGCTCGCCCCCGTCGGGGTCGACGGCGTAGAGGTGGGTGTAGCCGCGGTCGCGCGCGCAGAACAGCACGGTGTCGCCCGCGAGCTGCGGCAGCGCGCCGGGATAACCGGGCGCCCCCGGCATGACGTTCCGGTCCAGCGGCGCGGCCAGGTCGGTGGTTTCCCCGCCGTCCAAGGGGATCCGCAGCAGCCCGAGGTGCCCGGGTGCGGTGTCGCGGCGGCCGACGACCAGCAGCGCGCGGCCGTCGGCGGTCCAGGTGACCGTGCCGCACATCCCCTCGCCCGAACCGACCAGGCGCGGCTCGCCGCCCGGCTCGACGACGTACGCGCCGGAGCGGAACGTCAGATCGGCGTCGGCGTCCTGGCCCGCGGGGAAGGCCAGCAGCGCGCCGTCCGGCGACCACGCGGGGTCGCCCGCGTGCCAGTCCCCCGACGTCACCTGCCGGACCTCGCCGGTGGCGACGTCGAGGACGTGGACGTGCTTGCGCAGCGTCCGGAGCAGCCCGGCGCCGTCGGCCTTGAAGTCGAGCCGGTCGGCGACCACGGGAGCGCCCGCACGACGGGCCCGGGCGGCGGCGTCTTCACCCTCGTCCGCGGCGAGGTCGACCGGGGCGGCGAAGGCGATCTCGGCGCCGTCCGGGCGCCAGACCGGGGTGCCCGCGCCGAGCGGCAGCGTGGTGACCCGTTCGGGCTCACCGCCGTCCGCCGGGAGCAGCCAGAGCTGGGCCGGGCCGTCCTGGGCGCGCAGGAACGCCAGGCGCGTGCCGTCCGGCGACCACGCCGGCGCCAGGTCGGCCGGGCCGCGGGTGAGCCGGCGCGGCTCGCCGCCCTCGGTTCCGACGAGCCAGAGCGAGCGGGTGTCCTCGTCCTCGTCGCGGTCGGCGGTGCGCAGGACGTACGCGATCCGGCGGCCGTCCGGCGCCATCGCCGGCTGCTCGGGGGAGACGAAGGCGTCGAGGTCGTCGATGCCGGGACGTCGGGTCATGCGGATCTCCTCGTGGGATGACCGGCGGCGAAGTGGCACGCCGCGGAGTGGGACCGGCCCGCGGCCTCGCCGGCCGGGTCGGTGGTGATGCAGACCGTGCGGTCCGGGTGCGCGAGCGGCCCGATCGGGCAGCGCGGGTGGTAGCGGCAGCCGGACGGCGGGTGGTGCGGATCGGCGGGTTCGGTGTCGGCGAGCGGGTCGTCGCCGGTGTCGTCGAGCAGGCTCCGGTGGGCCGAGGGCGCGGCGGCCAGCAGGTCCCGCGTGTACGGGTGCTGGGGATCGGTGAGGACCTGCGCGGCGGGCCCGGCCTCGACGATCCGGCCGAGGTACATCACCGCGACGACGTCGCTGACGTACCGCACCACGGCGAGGTTGTGCGAGATGAACAGCATCGACAGCGCGAGCCGCCGCTGCACGTCCCGGACCAGGTTGAGCACGGCCCCCTGCACCGAGACGTCGAGCGCCGAGGTGATCTCGTCGGCGATCAGCACCTTCGGCCGTCCCGCCAACGCCCGGGCGAGCGCGACGCGCTGCCGTTGGCCGCCCGAAAGCCGGCCGGGCAGCAGGTCCGCCCGCTCGGGGTCGAGGTTCACCAGTTCGAGCAGCCGGGCCACCTCGGCCCGGCGTCCGGCGCCGCGCGGCATCGCCTCGGCGATCGACTCCCCGATCGCCATCCGCGGGTCCAGCGACGAATACGGGTCCTGGAACACCATCTGCAACGGCCGCCGCCGCGGCAGCCGGCGCACGTCGACGCCGCCGAGCCGGACCCGGCCCGCGCTGACCGGCGCGAGCCCGGCGGCCGCCCGGGCGAGCGTCGACTTGCCGGAGCCGGACTCGCCGACCAGGCCGACGACCTGTCCGGACGGGACGGTCAGGCTGACGCCGTCGACCGCGGTCAGCCGGCCGTAGCGGACGCTCACCGCGTCGAACTCCAGAGCGCTCACGCGGCTCCCTCCTCGTGCGACTGTCCGGAAAGGACGGTGACCTGCGGGTGCCAGCAGGCGACCCGGTGGCCGTCCCCGGCCGGTTCGAGCACCGGGTCTTCGGTGCGGCAGCGGTCCGAGGCCACCGGGCACCGGGCGGCGAACGCGCAGCCTTCCGGCACCTGGCCGGGCTCCGGCGGGCGGCCGGGGATGACCTCGAGGGGCCGGTCGCGGTCGGTGTCGAGGTCGACCGTGGTGGCCAGCAGCGCCCGCGTGTACGGGTGCCGGGCCGCGGCACCGCTCGGGAGGTCCTCGACGATCCGGCCGGCGTACATCACCAGCATCCGTTCGCAGGTCTGGGCCACGACGGCGATGTCGTGGCTGATCAGCAGGATCGCCGCGCCCTCGGCCTCGCGCGTGCGGGCCAGCAGCCGCAGCACCTGCCGCTGCACGGTGACGTCGAGCGCGGTCGTCGGCTCGTCGGCCACGATCAGCTTCGGCCGGCCCATCAGGCCCATGCCGATCATCGCCCGCTGCCGCATGCCGCCGGAGAACTCGTGCGGGTACTGCCGCGCCCGCCGCTCGGGGGCCGGGACGCGCACGGCGGCCAGCCGGTCCACCGCGCGGGCGAACGCCTGGCGCCGCGACAGGCCGTGGTGCTGCTCGGACACTTCGGCGAGCTGGCCGCCGACGCGGCGGGCGGGGTTGAACGACGTCATCGGGTCCTGGAACACCATGGCGAGCGCGGTGCCGAGCTCCCGGTCGGACGCCTCGGCCAAGGCCTTCCCGGCGAATTCGAGCCGGTCGGCGGTGACCAGGCCGGGCGCTTCGACCAGCCGGGACACGGCCAGCGCGGTCAGGCTCTTGCCGGAGCCGGACTCGCCGACCACGCCGATCGCCTCGCCCGCGCGGACGCTGAAGCTGACTCCGCGCACCGGGACCGTCCAGCCGGACGGCCCAGGGAAGGCGACCCGGAGGTTCTCGACCACGAGCACGGCGTCCGCGGGCGGCTCGCCCGGCGCGGGCCGGGCCGCCGGCAGCGGCGGCGCCCCACGCCGGGTCGCCCGGGTCCGGACGCCGACCACCGCGGCGACCGTCTCCCCGACCAGGTTGAACGCCAGCCCGGCGAGCACCACCGCCGCGGCCGGGGCGAGCGCGGCCACCGGGGTGACGTAGATGCCGTCCAGGCCCTCGCGCAGCAGCCGTCCCCAGTCGTAGTCCGGTGCCTGCACGCCGATGCCGAGGAACGACAGCCCGGCGAAGGCCAGCAGCGCCGAGCCCGCCCCGATGGTCGCGTTGACCACCAGGGGTTCGCCGATGTTCGGCAGCACGTGCCGGGCCAGCAGCCGGATCCGGCCGACGCCGGCGATCCGGGCCGCGGCGACGAAATCGCGGCCGCTGACCGACGCCGAGAGCGTCTGCACGAGCCGCGCGAACGCCGGCGCCGTCGCGAACCCGATCGCCAGCACCGCGCCCTGCGTGCCGACGCCGAAGATCACCGCGAGGAACAGGGCCAGCAGCAGGCCGGGGAACGCGACGGCGATGTCGACGACCGCCGTCAGCAACCGGCCCACGCGCCGGGGCAGCACCGACGGCAGCGTCCCGAGGACGACGCCGGTGCCGGCGCCGATCGCGGTGGCGAGCACGGCCAGGCCGACCGAGAGCCGGGTCGCGACCAGGGTGCGCAGCAGCAGGTCGCGGCCGAGGGAGTCGGTGCCGAACGGGTGCGCCCCGGACGGGCCCTGGCCGATCGCGTCGGTGTCGATCGCCGCCGCGCCCTCGCCCCACAGCAGCGGGCCCAGCGCGGCCAGGACGACGACCAGGGCCAGCAGCACCGCCGAGCACGCGCCCACCGGGGTGCGCAGGGCCGCCGCCCAGGTACCGCGTCGCGCCATGTCACGCCTCCCGAATGGCCGAGCGCGGGTCGAGCAGCCCGAGCACGACGTCGACCAGCAGGTTCACCAGCAGCACGCCGACGCCGTAGACGAGCACGATCCCCTGCACCAGCGGGTAGTCCTTCTGGAGGATCGACTGCACGATCGTCGAGCCGAGACCGGGCCAGGCGAAGACGTTCTCGACCAGCACCGTGCCCGCGACCATCCCGGTCAGCATCAGCCCGCCCAGGGTCAGGGTCGCGGTCAGCGCGTTCGGCAGGGCGTGCCGGACGTAGACCAGCCGCGCGGGCAGCCGTTTCGCCCGCGCAGTGCGGACGAAGTCGGCGCCCAGCACCGAAAGCAGTTCCACCCGGACGATCCGGGCGAGCACCGCCGACGGCCCGGTGGCCAGGGCCGCGACCGGCAGCACGTACGCGCTCGCGCCGTCGCCTCCGGCCACCGGGAACCAGCCGAGGCCGACCGCGAGCAGCGCCACCAGCGCGACCGCCACCAGGAATTCCGGGACGGCGGCGAGGAAGGCGCTCACCGAGGTGAACACCAATTCGCTGCCGCGGCGGCGGCCACCGCGGGTCAGCACCGCGAAGACCACGCCGACCGGGATCGCGACGGCGACGACGACCGCGAAGGCCGGCACCGCCAGCTGCAGGGTCGCCGGCAGCCGGTCGCCGATCACCTGCGTGACCGGCTGGCCGCTCGCCATCGACGTCCCGAAGTCGCCGGTGACCAGGCCGCGCAGGTAGTGCCCGTACTGCACCCACAGCGGGTCGTCGAGGCCGAGTTCCAGCCGCTTCGCCCGCACCAGGTCGGCCGGGGCGGTCATCCCGAGCGCGGCCCGCACGGGGTCGCCGGGGACCAGGTGGATCATCAGGAAGGCCGCGGTGACCAGCGCCCACAGCGAGACGGCGAACCGGGTCAGCCGCCGGGCGGCGAACGCCGGCCACGGTCCGCCGCGCAGCCGCGCGGGCGCCGCCGCCGTGGTCATCGCGCGTACATCCGGATCGTCGACGGCGTGATGGCGCCCTGGCTGACCTCGAACCGCGACGCGCTCGCGTAGTACGGCACGACGGAGTCGATGTACGGCACGACGTCGACGCGCTTGATCAACGCGGTCTCGGCGGCCTGCCAGGCCGGGCAGCTGGCCTCGCCGCTCATCGCGGCCGCCTGCTTCACGCCCTGGTCGTAGCCGGGGTTGGCGATGTGGCCGAAGTTGGTCCCGTCCGGCGCGGCCGGGCCGGACACGAACGGCACCAGCTGGCTGGGCAGGGTGAGCCCGAGCGGCCCGAGGGACACCTCCCACTCGCCGGTGCCGAACAGCACCTGCGACAGGCCGGGACTGTCGACGGCCTTGAGCGTGACCTCGGCGCCGAGGGACTTCCACGTCTGCTGGGCCAGTTCGGCGGTGGGCGCCATGGTCGGGCCGAGCTGGGTGCCGTACAGGACGGTGAGGGTCAGCCGCTTGCCGCCCTTGACGCGCACGCCGTCCGGGCCGGCCTTCCAGCCCGCGGCGTCCAAAGCGGACGCGGCGGCGGCCGGGTCGTGGTTGGGCAGGTGGCCGGTGACGGTGTCGCCCGAGCACGCCTTCGGCTCGGCGGTGACCAGGCCCTGCGACGGTTTGCCGGTGCCGTTGGTGAGCACCTTGCCGAGCTGGGCGAGGTCGAGCGCCTGGGTGAGCGCGCGCCGCACGGCCTCGTCCTGGCCGGGGCGGCCGGGGGCCTGGTTGTAGAAGATCTCCCCGAGCGGGGCGAGGTAGTCCGCGTGGAAGAGTTTGCGCGCTTCCAGCCGCTGACGGTCCGGCCCGTTGATCTGACCGGCGTTCACCTCACCGGACAGCAGCAGGTTCGCCGCCGTCGCGGTGTTCGGGACGACCCGGGCGACGACCTTGTCCGGCAGGCCCGGCTGCTGCGCTTTCCAGTCCCCCGGCCCCCACGCGTAGTCCTTGCGGCGGGTGAACGTGTAGTGGTCGTTCGGCACGATCTCGGAAACGGCGAACATGCCGGTGCCGCTGCCGCCCGTGGCCAGGAGTTTCCGGTCGGCCAGCCCCTTGCCGCAGACGATCGGCAGTTCGCCGACGTTGCGGAGCAGGAACGCGTCCGGTCCGCCGCTGGTGACGGTGATCGTCCGGGTGGCTTCGTCGGCGCTGGCCTTGGTGCCGGGCGCGATCGTCAGGCCCGCGAACGGCGACTTGTTGGCCGGGTCGCCGACGAAGACGATGTTCGCGGCGACGTCGGCGGCGGTCAGCGGGGCCCCGTCCGCGCAGGTGATGCCGGGCCGCAGGGTGAACTTCGCCGTGGTGTTCGTGGCGTCCCACTTTTCGGCGAGGTTCGGGAGCGGCTTGCCGTCGGGGGTGAGGTCGAGCAGGGAGTCGTAGAGGAACCGGTCGACCTGCGCGGTCACCGCCAGCACCGACATGTGCGGGTCGAGGTTGCCCGGGTCGGAGGGCAGCCCGAGGGTGAAGGTCTTGCCGTCGGCGAGGGTGCCGCCGGCCGCGCTGCCGCCGCCCGGTCCCGCGCAGGCGGTGGCCGCGAGGGCAAGCGCGCCGAACAGGACCACCACCGTTCCGGTGTCGAACCGGGGCTTCGCCCCGGGCCGGGGGCTCCGCCACCCGGACCCCCGCAGGAAATGGTGGTGCGTCATCGCTTCTCCTTCCGCAGGTGGTCCACGGCGAGCCGGCCGGCCCGGCCGATCGCCGCGTCGATGGCGGGTTGGCGCTCGGCCAGGGAGTTCGCGCGGGTGAACACCGCGACGGCAAACCGGCGACCGTCCGGATAGGACACGACACCCGCTTCGTTGCGCACCGCGGGCAACGTGCCGGTCTTGGCCGCGACCCCGACGTCCGAGGGGAATCCGGACGACAGGCGGTGCGGCCAGATCTGCCGCGCCAGCATCGAGCGCACCCGCTCACAGGCCGCCGGGTCGCCCGCCCGGTCGGTCCACACCGCGTCCAGCAGCTCGGTGATCTCCCTCGGCGTCGACGACGTCGTGCGCTCGGGGTCCAGCACCGCGAGCTTCCAGGTCTGCTCGGGCGTCGCCTCCGCGAAGACGGCGTCGATGTCGGCGTCTTCGGGCGCCCCGACGTCGGCGAGCGCGGAGGCGAACAGGTCCTCGCAGCAGCCGATCAGCCGGGTGCGGTGCAGGCCGAGGTCGGTCAGCACGCGGTCGACGGCCTGCTGCCCGATCCGGTGGTAGACGACGTCGGTGGCGGCGTTGTCGCTCATGGTCAGCATGAACAGCGCGAGGTCGCGCCAGCTCATCTCGACGTCGTCCGCACAGCCCGCGGTGCCGATGCCGCCGATGCGGTAGCGGCGGCCGACGCGGGTCCGGGCCGTCTCGTCCAGCCGTCCCGCCGCGGCTTCCCGCGCGTAGGCGACGGCGACCGGGATCTTGAACACCGACGCCAGCACCACCGGATCGTCGGCGCCGACGGCCACCGACGGGCCGCCGCCGATCTCCCGCGCGTGCAGGAACCCGCGCGCGTCCGCCCGGGCGAAGACCTCGGCGATCTCCGCCTCCACCGCGCTCACGCGTCGACCCGCCGATCGGCGCGGCCGGTGTGCAGGTACAGCGCCCGGCCGGTGCCGTCGTCGCCGACGAAGGCGTGCGGCACGTACATGCCCTGCATCGGCTCGGCCAGGATCAGCGTGTCACCGTTCAGCGCGACCAGCTCGGTCTTCTCCGGCTTGGCCAGCTCCGCGAGGATCCCCTTCGGGATGCGCTCGACCCAGACCCGGCCGTCGTCGTCCTGGCTGACCACGATGTCCGCCACCGACGACGAGTACTCGCCGACGTACCGCGAGGCGTCGAACCGCGGCGCGGCCGGGTCGGGCACCGGCGGCACCCGCAGGGCGATGCCGGTCAGCTCGCGCAGGACGTGCCCGACGACCTCGGTGTAGACGGCGATCGGGTCGCCGCCGTTGGTCAGCAGGGCCACCGCGACGTCGTGCTCCGGGGCCACGCGCAGGAACGCGGACTGGCCGATCGTGCCGCCGTCGTGGCCGACGACCTCTCCGCCGGGTGCGTCGAACAGCGACCAGCCGAGGCCCCACGCGTCGCCGAAGAGACCGAGATCGGGCAGCTCGACCAGGCGCTCCCGCATCGCGCGGGCGCTCTCCGCGCCGAGCACGCGGGTGCCGTCGGCGCCTTCGCCGTCCCGCAGATGCATGGCGGCGAACGTGACGAGGTCCCGCGGGCGCATCGCGAGCATCGAGCCCGCCGGGGCGTTCGACGGCGCCAGCGCCCAGGTGCTCGCGGGTTCCGGCGCCGCGCCGGGCGAGGGCGTCAGGTGTCCCAGTGCGGCGCGGAAGCGGATCGCCTCGTACGGGCTCGGCGCCGCGTGCGTCAGGCCGAGCGGCGAGAACAGGTGGTCCTGCAGGCAGGCGTCGTAGGTCTTGCCGCGCAATACTTCCACGAGCCGGCCGAGCACGCAGAACCCGGCGTTGTTGTAGGAGAACATCTCGCCGGGGGCGAACAGCTGCGGGACGTCGCCGAGGGTGGCGACGTACTTCTCGACGCAGTCGGCGCCGCGGCCGGTGTCGGTGAAGATGTCGCCTTCGAAGCCGGCGGTGTGGCACAGCAGCTGCCGGACGGTGATCCGCGCGGCCGCCGCCTCGTCGCCGAGCACGAACTCCGGCAGGTACTCCCGGACCGGCCGGTCGAGGTCGAGGACGCCGTCGTCGACGAGCTGCAGCACCAGGGTGGCCGTCCAGACCTTGGTGATCGAGCCGATCTGGAACAGCGAGTCGACGTCCGCTTCGACCCCGGTGGCCTTGTTGAGCACGCCGGCGGCGTGGTCGACGATCTCGCCGCCGGCGTACACGGCGACGGCCGCACCGGGGACGTGGTGCTCGGCCAGCAGGGCGGGTAGCCGGGTCTGCAGCCAGGCGGAGAGTTCGGGGAGCTTCGACATGGGGACCTCTCGTTTCGCTAGGCGAGCCAGGACTTCGCGGTGGTCACCTCGGCCAGCCGCCCGGGGACCGGGGTGACGCCGAGGCCGGGCCCGGACGGCACCGGCAGCCGTCCGGCTTCGAGCACGAACGGCTCGGTGATGTCGGTGCGGTAGAACCGGTCCGACGCCGAGGTGTCGCCGGGCAGGGTGAACCCGGGCAGCGCCGCCAGCGCGACGTTGGCGGCCCGGCCCAGCCCGGTTTCGAGCATCCCGCCGCACCAGACGGGAATGCCGTGCGCGGCGCAGACGTCGTGCACCCGCCGCGCCTCCAGGTAGCCGCCGACCCGGCTGGGCTTGATGTTGACGATCCGGCAGGCGCCGAGCCGGATCGCGTCGGCGGCCGACCGCGCCGACACGACGGTTTCGTCCAGGCAGATCGGCGTCCGGAGGTGCTTGGCCAGTTCGGCGTGGCCGAGCACGTCCTCCTCTTCCAGGGGCTGCTCGATCAGCAGCAGCCCGAACGGGTCCAGCCGCTGCAGCTGCGGCACGTCCGAGAGCGTGTACGCCGTGTTCGCGTCGACCTGCAGCAGGACGTCGTCGCCGAAGCGCTCGCGGACCGCGCGCACCGGCTCGACGTCCCAGCCGGGTTCGATCTTCAGCTTGATGCGCAGGTAGCCCGCGTCGAGGTAGCCGCCGACGACGTCCAGCAGCTGCGGGATCGAGTCCATGATCCCGACCGACACCCCGCACGGCACGGAGTCCTTTGTGGACCCCAAAGCGGTGCCGAAGGACATGCCGTGCGCGCGCAGCTCGGCGTCGAGCACGGCCATTTCCAGCGCGGCCTTGGCCATCCGGTGGCCCTTGAACTTCGCCAGCAGCGGCGCGACCTTGTTCGCCGTCAGGTCGCCGGCGGCGAGGAGCGCGGGCACGAGGAAGGCCTGCAGCACGTGCTCGACGCCGTCGATGTACTCCGAGGAGTAGAGCGGACCGGCCATCGCCCCGCACTCGCCCCAGCCTTCGCCTTCGGACGTCACCGCGCGCAGGAGCAGCAGTTCGCGGTCGGCCTGCGTCCCGAACGACGTCCGGAACGGGGCGACCAGGGGCATCCGCACGCGCAGCAGTTCCACACCGGTGAGCTTCATCGGGACTCCTTGGTGAGCACGTACCAGCCGGCACGATCGAATCCGGTGACCGAAGCGCCCTGCGCGAGCAGGCCGCCGAGCACCTCGCGCAGCGCGACCCGCCAGGCCCGGCCCTGGTCCGGGTCGGTGCGCCGGAGCGCCTCGATGTCCGGCGGGACGGCGACCCGCACCACCGGCGTGTCCGCGGCCCCGATGACCGGGCCTCCGTCCGGACCGGCCGCCAGGGCGACCGCGGCGCCCCTCAATGTCGCCGCGTCCACCCGGTCCGGCCGGCCGGCGGCGGCCGTCCGCACGGACGGGCTCGCCAGGTCCCAGGTGACCATGAGGCGGTCGGTGTCGCCGGTGCCGTTGATGCCGTCCTGCATCGGGCCGTAGAAGTCCGGAAGGTAGTGCGCCGGGCGGGCGGCGAGCTTGGTCAGGTTGAAGTGGGCGTTGCGGCGCACCAGCGGGTCGAAGGTCCAGGAGATCTCCGCGACGCCCTGGCGCAGGGCCCACGCGCGCTGGTGCAGCTTCAGCGCGAAGCCGATGCCGCGGCCGTGCCCGGCCGTCGCGACGCCGGCGATGTGGCTGTGCAGTCCTCCCTTCGCGGGTTCGCCGAAGAACCCGAAGCAGGCACCGAGCAGCTCAGGCCCGTCGAACGCGCCGGCCACGTAGTTGCCCGCCGACACCATGGCCCGCAGCAGCTCGGCCGTCACCAGGGGGTTTCCCGGGGCGGGCCGCCAGATCGATTCGAAGAGCCGGGACACCGCGGCCAGGTCGGCGACCTCGGCCAGGGTGCGGATCCGGACGCCCGAGGCGAGCGCGGCGCCGGCCGCCGCGGCGGTGGCCTCGTCCCGCAGCGGCGGGGCTGTGTTCGTCACGACTTCTGTCACGCCCACCATCCTTTCCGGACGTTCGCCGCCGGTCACCGTTGTCCCGCACGGGATTCGTCGCCGGTGTTCGTCGGCGCGGACGAACTCCGCCGGGTCAGGACGGCTTCGGTGAGCGCGGTGAGCAGCGCGGTTCGCCGGGGCAGTTCGGCGACGACGACGTGTTCGTCGTCGGCGTGCGCTCCCCCGCCGACCGCGCCGAGGCCGTCGAGCGTCGGAATGCCCAGCCCGGCGGTGAAATTGCCGTCCGAGGCGCCGCCGACCGCGGCCTCGGTGAGCGTCCCGCCCGCGAGTTCGTTCGCGAGCACGAACAGCTCCGCGGACGCTCCCGCGTCCAGAGGCGGGCGGTTGATGCCGCCGGAGATGTGGATCCGGGCCTCTTCGTGCACCGGGGCGAGGCTTCTGATGGCGCGGTCGACGCGCTCCTGTTCGGCGGCGTCCCACACCCGCACGTCGACGGCGACGCTCGCCTGGGCGGGCACGGTGTTCGTCGTGGTCCCGGCCGTCAGCGCGGTCGGCACGACGGTGGTGCCGCGGTCGGCGTCGGCAAGCGCGGCGATCGCGAGGATCTGGTGGGCGATCTCGATCCCCGCGTTGACGCCCTTTTCCGGTTCGAGCCCGGCGTGCGCGGCCCGGCCGTCGACCTCGACGCGGTAGAGGGAAACGCCTTTGCGGCGTGTCTTCAGCGCGCCGCCGTCGGCTGAGGCTTCGAGCACGAAGACCGCGTCGCAGCTCTTGGCTTCCTCTTCGATCAAGGTGCGCGACAGCGGCGAGCCGATTTCTTCGTCGCCGGTGACGAGGATCGAGAGGCCGTCGCGGTCGGGCAGCGCGGCAGCGGCGTGCAGGGCCATCACGACCCCGGCCTTCATGTCGAAGCAGCCGGGTCCGCGCAGGATCCCGTCGCGGACCTCGAAGGGGTGCGTGCGCAGGGATCCCAGTGGCCACACGGTGTCGTGGTGGCCGAGCAGCAGGACCCGCGGCTCGCCGTCGCCGAACCGCCAGCGCAGGTGCGTGCAGCCGCCGATGACGATCCGTTCGGGTTCGACGCCGAGCACGCGGCCGCCGATCCCGGCGACCACCTCGGCGCTGCGCGCGACGGCTTCGTGGTCGGCCGACGGTGACTCGCACCGGACGAGTGTCTCGATGTCGTCGATCACCGCGGCTCACCCCGCAACGGCCGGCCGGGCAGTGCGCCGGTGTCCAGGGTCCCGTCGCGGACCACCGGAACTCCGGCGACGTACAGGTGCCGGACGCCGTGGGAGGGCCGGGTGGGGTCGGCGTAGGTGGCGGCATCGGTGATCCGGTCCGGGTCCAGGACGACGACGTCGGCGTCGGCTCCGGCGCCCAGGTGGCCCTTGCGGCGGGCGTCGGGCGCGACGTCGTCGAGGAGCCGTGACGGCAGGTAGGAGCAGCGCCGGAACGCCTCGAGCCAGCTCCAGGCGCCGGTCTCGCGGACCATCAGGCGCAGGGTCTTGGCGAAGGTGCCCGCGGTGCGCGGGTGCGTCCGGCCGCCGGGCGGCAGCGGCCACTCGGTGCTCTCGCTGCGGCCGTCCGGCCAGGACACGGGCATCGCGTCGCTGGCGACGACGGCGTCGGGGAAGGCCAGGGCCCGGTGCAGCAGCGCGCGTTCGCGGGGGTTGTCCTCGTCGAGGAACTCCAGGAGGCACGGCGCACCCGGGTCGTCCCGGCGCAGCTGACGCAGGCGGGCTTCGTCGCGCACGCGTTCGCCGGTTTCGAGGATGACCACACTGGACGGCCGGAGTCCCTTGAGCCGCAGGCGGTCCGGCTCGATGAAGGCGGCACCGACCGCGGTGCTGCCGGCGCCGTAGGGGTAGGCCTCGACGGTGACGCGGGAACCGGCGCGCCGGGCGTCGTCGAGCGTGGCGAGGACGCGGTCGACGTGGTGGCCGGAGGTGCTGTTGACGTGGCAGTGGTGCATCGCGGCACCGGTCTCCCCCGCGGCGGCGGCGATCTCGGCCGAGCCGTCGACCGGGATCGCGGGATCGACCTCGACGAGTTCGCGCACGTGGGTGTAGGTGGGCACGCCGGCCCGCGCGGCGAGGTGGGCGACGGCGAGGAACTCCGCGGGCGCGGACTGCGGCGCGTACCCCATGAGGACGCCGATGCCCAGGGCGCCCGCGGCCAGCTCGGTGTCCAAAAGGGACAGCCAGGCGGTCAGCTCGGTGGGGGTGGAGGACCGCTGCCAGGCGGGGTTGCCGAGGACGGCCAGGCCGCTGTCGATGTTCGCATCGGGCTCGATCCCGGCCAGGACCTGCGCCCGGGCAGCACCCCAGGAGGCGGAGAAGCCGTAGTGCAGCGGCCGCCCGGCCGCGGCGGCCTCGGCGTAGGCGCGCTCGACGGGCATCAGGCCGGCTTCGAGGTCGAGGGCGGTGGTGACGCCGTCCATCGCCTGCAGCCGCTGCCCGGCGACGGAGTGCACGTGACTGTGCAGGTCGACGAACCCGGGCCCGACGACGAGCCCGGTGACGTCGACCTCGGTGTCCGCTTCCAGCCCGGCCCCGACGGCCTCGATCCCGTTCTCGGACAGGACCACGTCGGCGACGCCGTCGAACCCGGTCCCCGGATCGACGACCCGGCCGCCCCGCAAGAGTGTCCGCACCCGCCGCCTCCTCGTCACCGCCCGATCGAGGTGACGTTAGGAGGATTTCCGCACTCGCCGTTCGTCCCCGGCCACGAACTCCGGCCGCCCGAATTATCCGCGCGGACGAACCGCACCGGACGGCACGTGTGATCGAACGGACGACACGGCCGGCTGGGTCAAGAGGCGGGGGTCACCGGGGCGAGGAGGAGGCCGGTGATCGCGTCGATCAGACCCGTGCCCGCGTCGTTCCAGCTCGCCCTCGGGGTCGGCGTTCCCTCGGCCAGGGCTCGCTCGCGCTCGGCCGTCATGTGGATCATCAGCTGGCGGGCCATGTCGCCGCGCTCGGCGCGGACTTCCGGGGGGAGGCCGTCCAGGCAGCGGTCGAGGCCCTCGACCGCGCGGGCCAGCGCCGGGGAGGACAGGGACTCCTCCACGACGATCACGCGCAACGCCGGGTCGGTCATCACCTGGGCGCTGAACCGCGCGAACCACGTCGGCGCGCCCAGCTCGTGCAGGTAGCTCGTCGACGGGCGGACCAGGCACGCCACCCAGTCGCGCAGCTCGCCGTCGCCCTCGATGGCGTCGACCAGCTCCTCGCGCAGCCGCTCGATCCGGCCGAAGTGCTTGCGGGCGATCGCGCGGACCAGGTCCACTTTGGTGCCGAAGTGGTAGTTGACCGCGGCGTTGTTGCCCTGCCCGGCCGCCTCGCTGATGTGCCGGTTGGACACCGCGTGCACGCCGTTCTCGGCGAACAACCGCTCCGCCGTCACGAGGATGCTCTCCCGCGTGGCACTCGCGCGATCCGCCTTGACGTTCATCCACCCACCCGGTCACCCCGACGTTCTGCCGGCCCCCACCTTACGGACGCCGTCACCGGAACCGGCCCAGCCACGCCCGCGCGGTGGCCAGGTAGCCGCGGCTGAACCCGGTCGACGGCGCCCAGGCCTCGAACCCGTGCGGGCCGCCGGGCACGACGTGGAACGTCGTCGCCACGCCGGCCGACCGCAGGCGCCGGGCGTACTCGGCGGCCTCGTCGTGGAACAGGTCGATGTCGCCGACGCCGATCCAGGTGTCCGGCAGCCCGGTGACGTCGTCGCGGCGCGCGGGCACGGCGTAGAGCGGCACCACCGCCGCGCCGGGCTCGGTCCCGAGGTAGGAGCGCCAGCCGAAGCGGTTGAGGCGGTTGTCCCAGACCCGGTGCCCGGCGCCGTCGAGGTCGCGCCGGGCGGCGGTGCGGTCGTCGAGCATCGGGCAGAACAGCCACTGCGCCCGCGGCCGCTCGCCCTCGTCGCGCAGGCGCTGCACGAGGGCCGCGGCGAGCCCGCCGCCGGCGCTCTGGCCGCCGACGACCACCCGGTCCGCGGCGACGTCGCCCCGCAGCCACGTCCAGGCGGCGTGGCAGTCGTCGAGCGCCGCCGGGTACGGGTTTTCCGGGGCGAGCCGGTATTCGGCCGAGACGACGGTGATGCCGAGCTCGGCCGCCGTCGCGGCGCAGAACCGGTCGTCCTGGGCCGCGCCGCCGATGACCAGGCCGCCGCCGTGGATCCACAGCAGCGTGAGGTCCGACCGCGGGGTCCGCGGCCGGTACACGCGCAGGCCGGGGCGCAGTTCGACGGCGACGTCCGGCCGCGACGGCGGCCGCATCCGCGCGGTCCCCGCCCGCACCAGGCGCCGCACCCAGGCCCGGTGCAGCGGCAGGCGCGGCACCCGCCGGACCCGGCCGCGCAGTTCGGGCGCCACCGCGGACAGCGCGGTCACTGCACCGACCAGCCGCCGTCGGACGGCAGCAGGGCACCGTTGACGTTCACGCCGTCGTCGGCGAGCAGGAAGGTGATCGACGCCGCGAGCTGCTCGGCCGTGGCGATCGGCGGGACGAGACCCAGGAACTGCCCGACCCGGCCCTGCCCGAACTCCGACGGCTCCGCGTGCATCCCCATCCCGGTCGCGACCCCGCCCGGCGCGACGGCGTTGACGCGGATGCCGTGCGGCCCGTACATGAACGCGCAGCTGCGGGTGATGCCGACGACGGCGTGTTTCGAGGCGGTGTAGGCGATCCCGGCGGCCGAACCGCGCAGCGCGGCTTCCGAAGCGACGTTCACGATGGCGCCCGAACCCGCTTCCAGCATCGCCGGGACGACCGCGCGGATCAGCCGGAACGTCCCGTCGACGTTCACGGCGAAGACGCGCCGCCACAGCTCGTCGCGCACCTCGTGGGCCGGGGAGAAGTCGTCGACGACGCCGGCGACGTTGGCCAGCCCGTCGATGCGCGGCCCGGCGGCGGCGAGGATCCGCGCGACGCCGTCCTCGTCGGTGATGTCGGCCGCCACGGCGACCAGCTCCGGCGAGCCGATCTCCGCGGCGAACTCGTCCAGCCGGCCGGCCGAGACGTCGACCGCGACGACCCGGCCGCCTTCGCGGGCGATGCGCGAGGCGGTGGCCCGGCCGATGCCGGAGGCGGCGCCGGTCACCACGACCGTCCGGCCCTCGAACCGGCCGGGCACGATCCGCTCGCGCCAGCCCGTCCGGCCGGCCCCGGGCGCCGGGGTCACCCCGTGGTTGGCCCGGGTCACCAGGTCGTCGACGACGTCCTGGGCGAGCCGTCCCCGGCTCAGGGCGACCAGCTGCCGCAACGGCAGCAGCCGGACCGGCGCGAGGACGGTTTCGTCCACGCCCGCCTCCGCGAGCAGGGCGCGGACGAGCGGGCCGCCGTCGGGGTGGGCGACCCAGTCGCCGATCGGGCTGTCCGCGGTGAGCGGTTCGGTCGTGGTCATGGCCGCAGCGTACCCCAATTTAAGTCAAGCGCTTGAGTTAATTGCTCGTGGCGAGATCCCGGCAGCCCTTGGCCATCGAGCCACTGGCCGCCCGGGCGGCCGGTTCCTAACGTCGGGTTCCGTGCTCGAGATCCTGGCGCCGATCCTCATCGGCCTCGTCTACGTCCTGCTCAACTCGCTCATCCCGGACCGGCACCGGCAGCGGTTCAACGCCGTGGTGGTGGGCGGCGCCGGCGCGGCCTACCTCTCCGGCGGCGCGCTCGGGCCGTGGGAGCTGGTGTTCTGCGCGATGCTGACCTACGTCGCCTTCCGCGGGCTGGACTCGTGGACGTTCATCGGCATCGGCTGGCTGCTGCACACCGGCTGGGACGTCGTCCACCACCTCAAGGGCCAGCCGATCCTGCCGTTCGCCCACGATTCGTCGTTCGGCTGCGCGATCTGCGACCCGGTCATCGCGATCTGGTGCTTCACCGGCGGCCGGACGGTGTGGACGTGGCGGCGGGTGGGTAACCGGGTGGCATGAGCGCCGACGTCGAACGCGCCGCCCACGCCTACTGCCCCCGGTGCCACCCGGACCCGCGCCCGGGGGACGTGATCAAGGCACTGTGCGGCGCCACCCACCCGTACTACGGCCGCCGCGACCGGCCGGTCAACACCTGCCCCGCCTGCGTGCAGCTGGCCTCGGCGAACATCTACGCCTGCGGTCACCCCGGCGTGTGAAGGCCGCCCCGGGGTGATTCCCCCGGGGCGGCGGCATTTCAGGGCCGGATCACGCGGGCAGCGAGGACAGTGGCACCGCGAACACCGAACGGCCGCAGGTCTGGCTCTTCGCCGCGCACTCGGCCGTGGACCACTCCGCCATGGACCACACCAGGCCCGTCGACGAGTCGTACGTCAGCGCCTCCGGGTGCATGGCCCAGCAGGCCGTCGTGCCGGTGCCGCACGTCGCCGAGGTGCTCTTCGCCGTCGTCTGGGCCCAGAGCTGGCCGTTGATCGTCGCCGAGCTGTGGGCCACGTACCACTTGCCGGCGTTGGACAGGACGCCCTGGACGTTGCCCACGTTGCTGCGGAACGCCTCGGTCGCGGGGACCGTGCCGGACGAGGCCGCCAGCAGGAAGTCCTCGCCCATCGGGTAGCGGTAGAGGCGGCCGTGGAGGTTCGTCTCCTTGAAGTACTCCGACGTCACGATGCTCGCCGGGCTGGTGCTGCGGTCCAGCGACATCGACGAGAAGCACGGCACCGCGGTGTCCGAAGCCATGGTGCAGGTGCCGCCGGTGTAGCTGTAGTAGCCGATCTGCATCATCGCGTACTTGTACGTCCAGGCCGCGTAACCGGACGACGTCTTGCCGATCGCGTTCGACGTCGTGTCGGTCATCTGCAGGATGTGCTTGGTGCTGAAGACCCGGATCGCGGTCGAGGTGCTGCCCACGGCGGTCACGTAGATCTTGTCGCCGTACCAGGCCATCCCGCCCATGTGCGCCTCGGCGGCGGCGAAGGTGCTGCCGGTGCTGTTGGGCACGGCCAGGTACAGCATCCGGTACGACGGCTTGGCGGGATCGTTGTAGTTGATCGCCTGGATCCGCGCGTCGTTGTACCGGTTCTCGTTGGCGGTGCTGAGTGCGTCGGTGCCGTGCCAGCCGGACAGGATGACCTTGTCGTCGCCCCACTTCCCGTCGTCGTCGGCGTCGCCGGAGGTCGTGATGGACTGGGGGACCCACGTCGTCGTCCCGGCGCGGTCGGCGTCCCAGCACATCGCCTTGGTGGCCACCGGCGCCTTCGGCAGCGACGCCTTCTCCGCCGTGGTGCAGCCGGTCATGCTGTAGCTGGGGTCGTTGACCACGGTGTTGAGGCTGACGTTCGGCAGCGCGTTGTCCAACGCGGTGAGCGCCGCGGCCGGCGTGGCGTGCCACACCAGGTTCTGCTTGGTGGTCGTCGTCAACGGGTCGCTGTAGGCGGCGCTCGCCGTCCCGGGCAACGCCACCACACCGGCCGCCACGGCCAGCGCGAGGAGGATCGCTTTCGGAGTTCGCATGGGAGCAGTACGCCAGCCGGCAATCCAAAATCCGTACACCGGCCTTGTACGGCGGTTGTACCGCCGGCTCACTCCTCCCGCAGGTGCTCCAGGCTCGACGTCCGCCACAGCGCCGGCAACGTCACCGCGGTCACGGCCGGCACCGCCGCGGCCGCGGTCACCGCGAGCAGCCCGATGGTCGCCACGTCGACCACCATCGGGCGGTGGACGACCAGCGTGAGCAGCAGCCAATCGAGGCCGAGCCCGGCGAGCACGGCGACGACCACCGCCACCGCCACCGGGATCGCCAGCTGCCACAACAACGACCGGGCGAGCACCCCGCGCCCGACACCGCCCGCCCTCAGCGCGGCGAGGCTACGCCGCCGTTCCCGCAGCTGCTCCGCCGCGGCGATCAGCAGGCCGGCCGCCGCGAGCAGCAGCACCACGAGCGAGCCCACCGACAGCACCCGGGTGATCAGCGCGTAGGTGCCGTCCCGTTCGGTGCCCAGGGAGCTGACGACGCCGGTCCAGCCCGCGGCGTTGCGCACCTGCTCCACCAGGTCCGGCCCGGCCGCGGGAATCCGCGCGGTCGAGCTCAGCCCGACGCTCGTCGCCGTGCGCAGGGCCGCCGTCGTGACGAGCAGGGCCGGCGCCTCGCCGACGCCGCCGGTGACGTGGTAGCCCGCCGGGACCGTCCACTGTGGAGGTGCCGCCGGGTCGGTCCGCCGGGCGTCGTAGAACCACAGCCGGTCCCCCGGTGCGGGCCGGTAGGCCCCGGGCGCCGCGGCGCCCGTCGCGTAGACGTCACCGTCGCGGCAGTCCGCGACCTCGAGCTCGGCGCACGTGCCCACGACGGCGGAGACCTTCCGGCCCGCGGCGTCGTACAGGATGGCGCGGGTCTGCACGGGGATGCCGCCCAGCCCGGGCAGGGCGTGAAGGGCGGTGGCGAAGGCCGGGACGTCGGCGAGCGTGGTGGCGAAGGCGGTCGCCAGCACCCGGACGTCCCGATCCACCGGCCGGTCGCTTTCGGCGCGGGCGTAGACACCTTGCAGCGCAATGGATCCCGCCAGCACCACCGCAATCCCGCTGACCAGGCGCGCGGCCGTCGCGCTGTCCAGCTGGAGCCGCCGCACGGCCAGCAGCCAGGCCGGCGAACCCCCGCCGAGCACGCCCGCGACGCGCTCGACCAGCCACGGCAGCACCAGGGGCACGGCCACGAGGACGAGCACCACCCCGCCGACCACCAGCGGGTCCCGGGTGTCTTCGGTGCCCGGCTTGCCGGCCAGCAAGGCCCCGCCGGCCACCAGGGGCACGAGGCGCCACCAGAGCTTCCGCCGCAGCCGCGTCCCCCGCCGCACCACCCCGAGCGGCTCGATGACGACTCCCCGCAGCGCGAAGACGGCCGTCGCGCACGCCAGCAGCGGCAGCGCCAGCAAGGCCGGCAGGCCCAGGCGCCAGTCGGGTACGACGTCGGCGGCGAAGATCCCGCCGCGGAAGGCGGACACGGTGATCCGCGGGACGAGCGCCCGCACGAGCAGGAAGAGGCCCGCGCCGGCCACGAGCCCGGCCAGCGAGGCGAGCAGAGCCTCCCCGGCGGCGATCCGGCGCACCTGGCCGCGGTCCGCGCCGACCAGCCGCAGCGCGGCCAGCCGCCGGTCGCGGGACGCGGCGGCGAGCCGGGTGCTCGTGACGACGAAGACGAACACCGGCACCAGGCACGTCGTCGCGCCCAGCACGACCAGCAGCAGCTCGATCGGTTCGAGGGCGCGCCGCTGGTGCGGGCGGCCGAATTCGCTCACCGCAACGGCTTGCGGCTGCCGGGCGACGGTGTCGGAGCCGAGGTAGAAGTACAGCTCGTTCGGCCCGGTCAGCCCGGCGTCGCCGATGGTGCCGGCCACCCGCTGCGGGAACCGCGGGCGGAGCAGTTCCCCCTCCGGTGACCGCAGCAGGTCCAGCAGGGCCGGGGACAGCACGGCCTCGCCGGGCCCCGGCAGCCGGTCGACGCCCGGCACCGCGGGCGGGTGCGGCCCGGTCGGCTGCACCAGGTACCCCTGGATCCCGCGCCCGCGGAACTCGTCGCCGCGGCCGACGACGTGGACGGCGTCGACACCGGGGATGGTCGCGGCGAGCGGCGTGCGCTCGGCGGACCGCTCGCCGCGGGCGGTGAGCATCTGCGGCAGCGACGTCGCGGTGAGCAGGACGGCGACGCCGAGGCCGACGCCGACGGTGATCAGGGTGAGCCGCACCAGCGCGGTCCGGGCTCCGCCGCCGCCGATCGCCAGCCGTACGCCGAGGAGCAGATCGGCCACCCAGCGCCGGATCACCGGGTCACCTCGAGCTGCCGCGTCCGGCCGTCGCGCACGACCACCTCGCGGTCGGAGTAGGCCGCGACGCGCGCCTCGTGCGTCACCAGGACGACCGCGGTGTCCCGCTCGCGGGCGACGGTGGTCAGCAGCCGCATCACCTGCTCGCCGTTGAGCGAGTCCAGCGCGCCGGTCGGCTCGTCGGCGAAGACGACCCGCGGCGCGGTCACCAGCGCACGGGCCACCGCCACCCGCTGCCCCTGCCCGCCGGACACCTCCCCCGGCCGCTTCCCGGCGACACCGGACAGGTCGAGTTCGGCCAGCATCGCCCGCGCCCGCTGCCCGGCCGCGCGGCCGCGGTCGCCGTTCAGCCGCAGGGGCAGGGCCACGTTCTCCAGGCAGGTGAGCTCCGGGACGAGCTGCCCGAACTGGAAGACGAACCCGAACTCGGTGCGGCGCAACGCCGAGCGCGCCCGGTCGGAGATGGTGGCCAGGTCCGCGCCGAGGTAGCGGACGGTCCCGGCGTCCGGCCGGACGATCCCGGCCAGGCAGTGCAGCAGGGTCGACTTGCCGGCTCCCGACGGCCCCATCAGGGCGACGATCTCCCCCGCGCGCACCTGCAGGCTCGCCCCGGCCAGCGCCTCGGTGGGGCCGAACGCCTTGCGGACGTCGGTGGCCTCCAGCAGCAGCTCGCTCATCGGATCGCCTCCGCCAGCCGGTCGAGCCGGGCGGCGGTGAGTTCGAGCCACCGGAGGTCGGCTTCCAGGTGGAACAGCGCGTGGTCGCAGACGAGCTGGTCGACGAGGTCGCCGCCGGTCTTGCGGCGGGTGAGCGCGCGCATGGCGTCGAGGTGGGCGGCCCGCTGGACGTCGAGGACGTCCGCCGCGGGCCGCCCGGACAGCAGCGCGAGCACCACCTTGGTGTAGAGCGTGTTGTGCAGGTAGGCATCGGGCTTTTCGGGCGTGGCCAGCCACCCGGCGACGTCGGCGACCCCGGCATCGGTGATGGCGTACCGCTTCCGCTCGGGGCCACCGTCCACCTCGACGCCGTCGGCCTCGACGAGCCCCTGCTTCAACAGCCGCGCCAGCGTCGAATAGACCTGGCCGTAGTGCACCTGCCGGTCGTGCCCGAAGCGGTCGTCGTAGGCGCGTTTCAGGTCGTAACCGTGCCGGGGGCCGTTTTCCAGCAACCCGAGCAGGGTGAGTCCGATCGACATGGCGACGACTGTACACGGTGTGTATAGCCGGAGTTTATACACCCGGTTTATAGCTTGAGAGCCTCGGCGAGGACGGTCCGGAGCGGGGTGGCCGGACGGCCCAGGAGGGCTTCGAGGTCCGGCCCAGCCGCGGCGAACTCACCACGACGAGCCGCCCGGAACATTCCCAGCAACAGCTCGGCCCGCTCCGCCGGAACCCCGTGCCCGACCAACCCGGCCGCCCAGGCGTCATCGGACACCACGACCCGCCGGACGGAACGCCCGGTCAGCTCGGTCAGCAGCGCGGCGACGTCCTCGAGATCAAGGGCCACCGGGGCGGTCAGCGGCGGCGTCGGCCCGTCGAACCGGCCCTCCTCCGCCAGGATGATCGCCGCGGCTTCGGCCAGGTCGGCGTGCGCCGTCCAGGAGACCGGGCCGTCGGCCGGGGCCGCCAGCTCGCCGGTCTCCAACGCCCCACCCAGCAGCAACGGCACCGTGCTCGCGTAGAAACCGTTGCGGAGCGCGGTGAACGGCGCCCCTTCGAGCCGACCCTCCGTCGTGGCGTGGTCGGCCATCGGCGCGAACCGCGAATCGGCCGCCGCGGCCTGGTGGCTCGTGTACAGGACCCGCTTCGCCCCCGCTGCGCGTGCGGCTTCGATCGCCGCGACGTGGTGCGCCACCGCTTCGGCGCCCGCCTTGTCCGTCGACACGACGAGGACCTGGGTTGCCCCCTCGAACGCCTCGGCGAGCGATTCCGGGTCGGCGAAATCACCGCGCCGGACCCGGACCCCCCGCGCGGCAAGCTCCCCGGCCCGGCGGGGATCGCGGACGCTGACCCCGATCTCGGCGGCGGGCACCCGCGCGAGCAGCCGGTCGGCGATGCGCGATCCGAGCTGGCCGGCGCCCCCGGCGATGACGATCATGGCGTACCCCTTCTCGACGTTCACACTGATACTAACTACGTTATCGTCAGTGATACCATGATCGAGTTACCACTGGAACCAGACGGCCGCACGGCGGCAAGTCGTTGACCCTTAACGGGATTGAGCTGTTCGTGCGTTTTTCTTGCGTCGGCGTAACAACTTTCGGACGCCGGGCGCCATACCGGACGGCGTTCGCGCCAGTCCGGTCCCCGCCGCAGGAGGAGTTCGTGATGGGTCCACGTCGTTCCCTGGTTTCGCGAAGATCAAGACGCGCGCTGGCCGCGGGGGTGGTCGTGCCGCTCGCCGTGGCGCTCGCCGTCGCGGCACCCGCCGCCGCGGCCGTGCCCGCCGGCTTCAGCGACACGCTCGCCATCGGTGGCCTCAGCTCGCCGACCGCCGCCGCGTTCGCCCCCGACGGGCGGGTGTTCGTCGCCGAGAAGAGCGGTCTGGTCAAGGTGTTCGACAACCTGGCCGATCCGACCGCGACCGTGTTCGCCGACCTGCGCACGCCGACCCAGGACTTCTGGGACCGCGGCCTGCTCGGGCTCGCGGTCGACCCGGCCTTCCCCACCCGGCCGTACGTCTACGTCTCCTACACCCTTGACGCCCTCCCAGGCGGCACCGCACCGAAGTGGGGCGACACCTGCCCGACGCCGCCGGGCGCGACCGACGCCGGCTGCGTCGTGACCGGCCGCGTCTCCCAGCTCACGATGGGCCCGGGCGGGACGGCGGTCAGCGAGAAACCGCTGGTCACCGGCTGGTGCCAGCAGTACCCGAGCCACTCGGTCGGCGCGCTCGCCTTCGGCCCGGACGGCGCCCTGTACGCGGGCGGCGGCGACGGCGCCAGCTTCAACTTCGCCGACTACGGCCAGGTCGGCAACCCCTGCGCCGACCCGCCTTCGCCGGCCGGCACGAACCTCAGCCCGCCATCGTCCGAAGGCGGCGCGCTGCGGTCGCAGTCCCCGCGCCGCGCCGCCGGGCAGCCGGTGCTGCTCAACGGCGCGCTGCTGCGGATCGACCCCGACACCGGTGACGGCCTGCCCGGCAACCCGTTCGCGAGCAGTTCCGACGCCAACGCCCGGCGCGTCATCGCCTACGGCTCGCGCAACCAGTTCCGGTTCGGGTTCCGGCCCGGCACCGGCGAACTGTGGGCCGGGGACGTCGGCTGGAACACCTGGGAGGAGATCAACCGGGTCGCCAACGCCGGCGACGCCGTGGCCGAGAACTTCGGCTGGCCCTGCTTCGAAGGCGCCGGCCGTCAGGCCGGGTACGACGGCGCGAACCTCGACCGCTGCGAATCGCTGTACTCGGCGGGTGGCCAGACCGCGCCGTTCTACGCCTACAACCACAGCGCCAAGGTGGTGGCCACCGACCCGTGTCCCACCGGCGGCTCCTCGATCAGCGGGATCGCCTTCGAATCCGGCAGCAACTACCCGGCCGAGTACGCCGGCGCGCTGTTCTTCGCCGATTCCTCCCGCGGCTGCATCTGGGCGATGCAGACGGTCTCCGGCCAGCCGAGTCCCAGCAAGCTGGTGCCGTTCGTGACCGGCGTCAACACTCCGGTGCAGGTGCTCACCGGTCCCGGCGGTGACCTCTTCTACGTCGCGCTGGGCGCCGGGGAACTGCGCCGGGTGAGCTACGCGGGCAGCGGCAACCGGCCGCCGGTCGCCGCGGCCACCGCGACGCCGTCCAGCGGCCCGGCGCCGCTGACCGTCCAGTTCGACGGCACCGGTTCGACCGATCCGGACGCCGGCGACACGTTGTCCTACGCGTGGGACCTCGACGCGGACGGCGCCTACGACGACTCCGCGGCCCCGAAGCCCACCTGGACCTACACCACCGCGGCGGCGGTCGACGCCGGGCTGCGGGTCACCGACTCCCACGGCGCTTCGGCGACCACGACGGTCCGGGTGACCGTCGGAACCCCGGCCGGGCTCGACCCGGTGCCGGTCATCGACACCCCGGCCGCGACGCTGAACTGGTCGGTCGGGCAGACGGTGCCGTTCTCCGGCCGTGCCGTCGACGCCCAGGACGGCGAGCTGCCGCCCTCGGCGCTGTCCTGGCGGCTGGCCATCCGGCACTGCGCGGCCAACGGCACCTGCCACACCCACAACGTCCAGGACTTCCCGGGCGTCGCTTCGGGGTCGTTCGTCGCGCCGGACCACGAGTACCCGTCGTACCTGCAGCTCACGCTGACCGCGACGGACTCCACCGGCCGGACCGGGTCCAAGACGATCGACCTGCAGCCGAAGACGGTGACGCTGAACTTCACCTCGAGTCCCAGCCAGGCGATGCTCACCGTCGGCGGGACCCAGCAGCGGACGCCGTTCTCCCGGACGGTGATCGCCGGATCGACCAATTCGATCAGCGCGAACAGCCCGCAGAACGTGCCGCCGCTGAACATGAAGTACGCCTTCACCGGCTGGGCGCACGGCGGGGCGCGGACGCAGAACGTCGTCGCGCCGGCGACGGGCGCCACGTACCAGGCGAACTACCGGCTCTGCTGGCTGCTGCAGCCCTGCTGAGCGGGAGGACCCGGCGCCACGCGGCGCCGGGTCACTCCCCGGGGTTCTTCGTCTTCTCGGCCTTCCGCGACTCTTTCGCGGACGACTTCGCGGCCTTCGACGACTCCTTGGCCGCCTTCTTGGACTCCTTCGCGGCCTGCTTGTCCGGGTTGTTGCCGACGCCGTTGCCGTTCCCGTCGCCTGCCGCCACCCCGGTTTCCGAGGCCCCGGCGGACTCGCCCGCCGACTCGCCCGCCGGCTCCGCGCCAGTCGGCTGTACGTCCGTGGCGCCGGGCACCGTCCCCGCCGCCTCCGACGTCGGCGCGACACCGCCGGGCGGGAGTCCGGCGCGGGAACCGGCCTGCGGCCCGGTCTGCACGGGCTGGGTCGTCGTGCCCTCGCTGCCGGACAGCGGCGGCGGAGCATCGCTGGACGTGCTCGCGCCGATCGTCACCGTCGTGACCAGCGCCGCGCCCGCGGCGGCCACCTTCGCCGCCGTCGCCCACGACAGGACGGAAACGCCGGTGCCGGCGGCGCCGGACCCGGTCGCCGTCGCGGTGAGCCAGTGCGTCGCGACCGGGATACCCAGGATGAGCGGGGCGACGGAGGCCGGCAGTTCCTCGTTGAGCTCCCGGAGACCGGTGGCCAGGCTCCGGCAGTCGGCACAGCGGTCGAGGTGGGCGGCGATCCGCTGCGCCTTGTGGTCGGAGATGCCGTCGCGCACGAACTTGGCCAGCTGCGCGGAGACGTTCTTGCAGGTGCGCCGCCGCGCTTCGGGGACGTGCTGGTCCAGGTAGGCCTGGCGCAGGCCCTCCCGGGCGCGGTAGGCCAGCGCCGCTACTCCGTTCGGGGTCATCCCGAGGTCTTCGGCGATCTGCGCGGGCGACTCCCCGACGATCTCGGTCCGCCACAGCACCGCCCGCCACCGCTCGGGCAGGCTCGCGAACGCGTCCGCGGCGACGTTGGCGTGCAGCCGGTCGCCGACCGGCTCGTCACTCCCCGCACTCGGCGTCACATCCGGAACCTCGGCCACCACCGAGACGGCCGCGTCGCGGCGGCGCCAGCTGATCATCGTGTTCCGGATGGTCGTCAGCAGGTACGGCCGGAAATCCTCGTCCGGGCCTTCGCCGGAACGCAGAATCCGTAGTACGCGGGTGAATCCCTCGGCGACCAGGTCGTCCCGCTCCGCCGGGTCGGCCGCGATCGCGGCCGCCACCCGCCGGGCCGCGGCGAGGTGCCGGTCATAGAGCTCGCCGTAGGCCGCGATGTCGCCACCACGGACCGCTGCGATCAAAGCCGCGTCGCCAGGGACGTCCGTCGTCCCGGCCACCGCCGGCGCCACTTCGGTCACCACACCCCCTCGCCGTGCGGATGCACGTGCAGAACGTCCCGAGATAGTCGCGCAACGAGCGACCCATGCGCAAGGTTGCGGCGCCGAAAGGACATTCTGTGAATTCGCTTTCCGCCGAGTGCCGGGCCCGTCGAGTTGTCACATCCCTGAGCGATCCCGGGTGGATTCCCCCCGGTGCGCGGGCCGGACGTTGCCTCCGGCCATTACCGGCGGGTAAAGACAACGGCGGTGACCGGGCCGGTCGCCGCCTCAGTGTCCGATGTGGACGGTTCGGGGAGCCGGGAGCCGCTTCGCGGGCCGTCGCCCACCAGAAGGGTTTACCCATGCGCAGAGCCCTGCTCGTGCTGCTGACCGTGCTCCTGCCGTCCTTGGTGCTTCCCGGGGTCGCCCAAGCCGGACCGTCCGCCGCCGCGCCCACCGTGACGGCGGTGCCCGCGGACGCCGGGCGGGGCTGGCCGGTGAGCGGCGCCCACGGCGTCCTCGACCTCGCCGCCCGCGGGTACGTCGAAGAGGAGTACCTGCTGTCCGGCCAGGCCGACACGTTCGACCAGGTGGGACTGTGGACCGAAGACGGGCGCTGGGCCACGCGCGTGGCCTCCACCGGCACCCCGTACACGACCCGGATGGTCGTCGTGCGGCCGCGCGACGCCGCCCGGTTCACCGGCACGGTCGTGGTCGAATGGCTCAACGTCAGCTTCGGCGTCGACATCCCGGTGGACTTCTCGCAGTCCTACGAGCACTTCATCCGCGAGGGCTACGCCTACGTCGGCGTGACGACCCAGAAAGCCGGTGCCGACAAGCTCAAGAGTCTCGACCCCGCCCGGTACGCCGCGGTGAACCTCAGCGGGGACGCGCTGTCCTACGATGTCTTTTCGCAGGCCGCGCAGGCGGTCCGGGCGAACCCGCAGCTGCTGGGCGGGCGGACGCCGGCCGTCGTGCTGGGCAGCGGACACTCGCAGTCCGCGCTGCGGCTGACCACCTTCGCCAACGCGATCCAGCCGGTGCGGCGCAGCTATCAGGGCTTCCTGATCCACGGCCGGGCCGCGCTCGCGGCCCCGATCGGCGACGGCGTCGCCGGGCCGCTGTCGGCGAAGATCCGCACCGATCTCGGCGTCCCGGTGTTCGTCCTGCAGTCGGAGACCGACGTCATCGCGTCAGCCTCGGTCCGGCAGGACACCGCGCAGGTGCGGACCTGGGAGGTGGCCGGCACCGCGCACGCCGACCAGTACGGGCTGAACCTGTACAACGCGGCCAACGCCCGGGACGGGTCCATCAACGACGGCGCCCCGACGACGTGCGACAAGCCGGTCAACAGCATGACCTTCCGGTATGCGGAAAACGCGGCGTTCCGCTACCTGGACCGGTGGGCCCGCGGTGGCGCGGCCCCGCCGGCGGCGGCACCGATTTCGATGCTGCTCAACCTGATCATCCTGCGCGACGGCGACCAGAACGCCCTCGGCGGCGTCCGGCTGCCCGACCTGGACGTCCCGGTGGCGTCCTACGCGCCCAACAACAGTGGCGGCAACGTGCCGGGCGCGTGTCTGCTGCTGGGCACGACCTCGCCGCTGACGCCGGCCCGGATCCGGCGGCTGTACCCGGACCACGCCACCTACGTCGCCAAGTTCACCGCGGCGGCCGACCGGGCCCTGCGCGCGGGCTACCTGCTGCAACCCGACCGCGACGAGGCCGTGGCCCGGGCCCAGGCGGCCCCGGTGCCGTAACCGTCCACAAAGGAGTGTCCACGGCGAGCCCGTCCCGGTCCGGGGCGGGCTCGCCGGCGAAACCGCCGAAACACCCCCTCGCCACCGCCGTTCTCGCTACCCTGGCCCCGCCGATTCCGAACGATTGAGTTTCCGAACGAATGAGGAGGTGGCGATGCGGTTCAAGGCTTTGCGCGTCGCGGTCGCGGCGGTGGTTGCCCTGTCGCTGGCCGTGCCCGCCCAAGCCAGCCCGCGGCCCGATCAACCGGTTTCGCTGGGGGGCAAGAAGGTTCTGCTGGTCAACGACGACTCGGTGCAGGCGGCGAAGCCCGACGGGTCGGACGGGCGGGGCATCTACGTGCTCCGGCAGGCGCTGTGCCGGGCCGGAGCCGACGTGGCGATCGTCGGCCCGTGGGCGGTCCAGGGCGGCAAGGGCCGGTCCACGGCGGTGTCGTTCACGTCGTCCGTCGCGCCGCCGCCGGCGGTGCCGGCGGAGTTCGCCGCGGACTGCGCGAGCGCGCCGGGGCACGGGCTCGTGCTGGGCGCGTGCCAGGGTGCCACCCCGTGCGGCCCGGGCAGCGCGTCCCTCACCCCGGCGGACGTGACCGAGCTGGCGCTGACCGGCATCCTGCCGCAGCGGCTCGGCTGGACGAGCGGGCCGGACCTGGTCCTTTCCGGGATCAACGCGGGCCAGAACACCGGCCTCCCGATCAGCATGTCCGGCACGGTCGGCGCCGCTTCGGTGGCGATCGAGCGGGGCCTGCCGGCACTGGCGGTCAGCGCGGGTTCGGGCGCCACGCCCCCGTCGACGGAGACGTACCAGGCCGCGGCCGACGTCACCCTCCGTCTGCTGGCGTCGCCCCGGACGTGGAAGTTCGTGCAGGACATGGCGCTGGTCAACGTCAACCAGCCGGACGTGGCGCCGGGCGCGGGGGCGTCGCCGGTGCGCTGGACGAAGGTCAGCCGGGTGGCTTCGGGCTGGGTGAAGTACGTCCCGGCCGCGGACGGGACGTACCAGCTGTCCTACGACGTGGTGCCGTCGCCGGCGTACGAGGCCGACAGTGACGCGAAGGCCCTGCTCGACGGGTACGTGAGCGTGTCCCTGGTCGCGGTGGACCGCGGCTACCTCGGCCGGCTGCACGGCTGAGGTCGTTCCGGAGGGCGCGTCGCAGCCTGCGGCGCGCCCTCCGGGCTCACTGAAACCTGTTCCACCGCACCGCCGAGCTGACAAACCCCGCCCAACCGCCGTATCTTGTCGAGAACAGTAACGTGTTCTAGTCTGGCGCCGTGGAAGGGACCGGGATGGACGAGCAGGCGATGCGGTATCCGAACCACCTCGGCCACCTGGTCGTCTCCGCCCTGAAACGGCACCGGGACAAGCCCGTCATGGTGCTGGGCGAGACCACGATGACCGGGGGCCGGACCGCCGAGCAGGTCAGCCAGTACGCCCAGGCCTTCGAGGCACTCGGCGCGGGCACCGGCGCGCCGGTCGCGCTGCTGTCGCTGAACCGGCCGGAAGTGCTGCTCATCATCGCCGCCGGGCAGCTGCAGGGCTCGCGGCGGACCGCGCTGCACCCGCTCGGGTCGCTCGACGACCACGCCTACATCCTCGGCGACGCCGGCATCACCACGCTGATCATCGACCCGGTGCCCGCCTTCGTCGACCGCGCGCTCGGCCTGCTCGACAAGGTCCCCGGCCTGACGCAGGTGCTCACCATCGGACCGGTGCCGGAGCCGCTGGCCCACGTCGGCAAGGACCTCACCGCGGCCGCCGCGACGTTCGAACCCCGGCCGCTGGCGCCCGCCGTGCTGCCGCCGGACCAGGTCGTCTCGATCACCTACACCGGCGGGACCACCGGCAAGCCCAAGGGTGTCATGGGCACCGCGCAGGCGATGACCACGATGACGCAGATCCAGCTGGCCGAATGGGAGTGGCCCGAGGCGCCGAAGTTCCTGATCTGCACCCCGCTCTCGCACGCCGGCGCCGCGTTCTTCGCCCCGACGCTGATCAAGGGCGGGTCCCTGGTCGTCGTGCCGAAGTTCGACCCCGCCGACACCCTGCGGATCATCGAAGAGCAGCGGATCACCGCGACCATGCTGGTGCCCACCATGCTCTACGCGCTGATGGACCACCCCGACTCGCGCACCCGCGACCTGTCCTCGCTGCAGACGGTCTACTACGGGGCCGCGTCGATCAACCCGGTGCGCCTGCGCGAGGCGATCGACCGGTTCGGCCCGATCTTCGCCCAGTACTACGGCCAGTCCGAGGCCCCGATGGCGATCAGCTACCTCGCCAAGGGCGACCACGACGACGCCCGGCTCGCCTCCTGCGGCCGTCCGTCGGCCTTCCTGCGCACCGCGCTGCTCGACGCCGACGGCAACCCGGTGGCCCCGGGCGAGCCGGGCGAGATCTGCGTGGCCGGGCCGCTGCTGGCCGGCGGGTACTGGAACCTGCCGGAGATCACCGCCGAGACCTTCCGCGACGGCTGGCTGCACACCGGCGACGTCGCCCGCGAAGACGAGGACGGCTTCTGGTTCATCGTCGACCGGGTCAAGGACATGATCGTCACCGGCGGGTTCAACGTGTTCCCCCGCGAGGTCGAGGACGTCGTGGCCGAGCACCCGGCGGTCGCCCAGGTCGGCGTGATCGGCACCCCGGACGAGAAGTGGGGCGAAGCGGTGACGGCGGTCGTGGTCCTGCGCGAGGACGCCGGCCACGACCTCGAGCGGCTCACCGCCGAGATCCAGGCCGCGGTGCGCGAGCGCAAGGGCCCGGTGCACGTGCCCAAGCAGGTGATCGTGGCGGAGTCGCTGCCCATGACCGGGCTGGGCAAGCCGGACAAGAAGGCCCTGCGCGCGCAGTACGAGCCCCGCCGGGCCGGCGTGTAGCGCCCTCCTCCGTTCGAGCGAACCCCGCTGCGCTGTCACGGACCGGCGCGCAATCTCGTCTCCGGGATGCGCAGCCGTCCGGGGCCACCGGGCGGCGCCGGACGGAGGGAACGGACACATGAAGGTCGTCGTCATCGGCGGGACCGGGCTGATCGGCCGGAACGTGGTGACCTGGCTGGCCGAGCAGGGCCACGAAGCGGTGCCCGCGGCGCCGAGCACCGGGGTGAACACGATCACCGGCGAGGGGCTGAAGGAGGTGCTGCAGGGCGCCGACGTCGTGGTGGACGTCTCGAACTCGCCGTCGTTCGCCGACGACGACGTGCTGGCCTTCTTCCGCACGTCGACCGCCAACCTGGTCGACGCGGCGAAGGAGGCGGGCGTCCGGCACTACGTCGCGCTGTCCGTGGTGGGCACGGACCGGCAGCCGGACGTCGGGTACTTCCGGGCCAAGGTCGCACAGGAGGAGCTGATCGCCGGATCGGGGCTGCCGTTCTCGATCGTGCGCGCCACCCAGTTCTTCGAGTTCGCCGGCGGCATCGCGGACGGCTCGACCACCGACGGCGTCGTCCGCCTGCCCGGCGCCGGCGTGCAGCCGATGGCCGCGGCCGAGGTGTCGGCCGCGGTGGGCCGGGCCGCCGCCGGGCCGGCCACCGGCGGGGTCGCCGAGATCGCCGGGCCGGAAGTCTTCGGCCTCGACGAGTGGGTGCGCACCGTGCTGACCGCGCGCTCCGATCCGCGGCCGGTGGTCACCGACCCGCGGGCACCGTACTTCGGGGCGGTGCCGGGGCCGGAGGACCTCCTGCCGGGACCGGGCGCGCGGCTGGCCGACACGACGCTCGCCGAGTGGCTCGGGCGGGCGTGAGACGTTATACGCCGTCGTGGTCCGGGTCGGCGTTGAGCACGATGCAGCCCACGTGGCCGTCCCGGGCCCGGGTCACCTTCAGCAGCATGCTCGGCTGGTAGATCGAGTCGCCGTCGTTGAAGGTGTCCCGGCCGGTGTGCTGCGCGTAGGGCTGGGTGGCGAACACCCGCGCGTTCAGCGTTTCGTCGAACATCAGCTGCGTCGTGAGCGTCTTCTCGTTGCCGGCGTGCACCATCACGTGGACGTGCACGGTCCGGCCGCGGTACCAGCCTGGCCAGATCGTGGTGAACTCGACGATCCCGCGCTGGTTGGTGACCTGGGCGCCGCGCAGGTACCGCTTGTCGTCGGTGGGGACGAGATCGGTGTCCCCGCCGCCGGGCGGCGGCGAGCCGGTGGGCGGGGTTCCGGTGGGCGGCGTCCCGGTCGGCGGGGTCCCGCCGCCGCCGGACGCCGCCTCCGCGCCGGAGTACAGGCCGCCCGCGTCGCAGTGCCAGATCTCGACCACCGCGTGCGGGATTGGCTTGCAGGTCTCGCTGTCCTGCACCTGCAGGGCGAGCCGCAGCTTCGTGCCCTGCTTGTCCTCGCGGATGTCACTGCGGATCTTGTCGGCGTCGAAGTAGTACGGCCCCTGCGTGGTGGACGCGGTGAGGGTGCACGTCCGCGCGCCGGTGAACAGGGCGGTGAGGTCCGCGTCGGTGACGGCCTCCAGGGCGACCGTCTCGCCGGTGGACGTCGTCGTGACGGCGCTCGTGCCCGCGCTCCGGCCCGCGCACGCCGTGACGAGCGCGCCCAAGCCGACCGAGCTCACGCCGGCGAGCAGCCGGCGCCGGCTGACCCGCTGTCCCTCGTGATCGTTTCCCATGCCTGTCCCTTCGTGGTGGGTAATGGCCGGTTGACTTCCGCCTGACCCGGCCTTGGGCCAGCGTGGCGAGGGCAGCTGTGGCCGGGCTGTGGTGAAGCTGTGCGTCGCCGAGCGGTCACCCAAGGCGAACGGGTACGCTGTCCCTGATAGTCAACAAGTTGAATAGGTGAGGTGCGCATGAGCAGCTTCCGCAAGGCCGTCGAGGCCCGCGATCCCGACGCCATGGCCGCGACACTGGCGGCAAACGTCGTCTTCCGCAGCCCGGTCGCGTTCAAGCCGTACCCGGGCAAGGCGATCACCGCCGCGATCCTGCGCGGCGTGCTGCGCGTGTTCGAGGATTTCCGGTACGTGCGCGAGCTGACCGGCGACGAAGGCCGAGATCACGCGCTCGTCTTCGAAGCCCGGATCGGGGACGTGCGGGTCGAGGGCTGCGACTTCCTGCACCTCGACGAAAACGGCCTGATCGACGAGTTCACCGTGATGGTCCGGCCGCTCTCGGCCGCGCAGGCGCTGGCCGAAGCGATGGCGGCGCAGTTCGAGCAGATCCAGCGCGAAGCACTCAACTAGTTGAGCATGGCACTGCGCAACGCGCTGATGGCGGCGCTGCTCGAAGGCGAGGCGTCGGGCTACGACCTGGCGAAGGGGTTCGACGCCTCGGTGGCGAACTT
This sequence comes from Amycolatopsis sp. NPDC004772, assembly GCF_053601215.1. Taxonomy (NCBI): domain Bacteria; kingdom Bacillati; phylum Actinomycetota; class Actinomycetes; order Pseudonocardiales; family Pseudonocardiaceae; genus Amycolatopsis; species Amycolatopsis sp. NPDC004772. The sequence goes on along the minus strand of NZ_JBSGBK010000055.1, from coordinate 2,813 downwards.
CTGGGCGGCCACCCCGCAGCAGCTCTACCGGGAACTCGACCGCATGGCGGCCGACGGCCTGGTGCGGGCCCGGGTGGTCCGCCAGGAGCGGCGCCCGGACAAGCGGCTGTTCTCGCTCACCGACGCCGGGCGCCGGGCACTGCACGAGTTCACCGCGCGCCCGCCCCGCCCCGGCGTGATCCGCGACGAGCTCCTGGTGCAGGTGCAGGCGGTGGACGTCGGCGACGAAGGGGCGGTCCGGCAGGCGCTGGCCGAGCGGATGGCCCGGGCGGAAGCCAAGATCGCGGGCTACGAACGGCTTCGCGCGCGGCTGCTGGACGGGCGCTTCGAGGACGACTACCTCGCCGAGGCCGAGCGGATCGGCCCGTACCTGACGCTGATGCGGGGCCTGTCGTTCGAGCGCGAAAACCTGCGGTGGTGCGAACAGTCGCTGAAGGTGCTCGACCGGCGCGGGCGCGGGTCAGCTCAGGCCGGCGTCGTGGATTAGGATCGCCACCTGGGTCCGGTTCGCCGCCTCGAGCTTCGCCATGATGTGTCCGATGTGGACTTTGACGGTGGACGCGCTGACCGCCAGCGCCGTGCCGATCTCGGCGTTGCTCAGCCCGCGTCCGATGTGGACGGCCACGTCGTGTTCGCGCGGGGTCAGTACTGAGAGCTTCGCCCGGGCCCGCGAAGAGCCGCCGCCGGCGGCGAATTCGGCCAGCAGCCGCTTGGTGATCTTCGGCGACAGCATCGCCTCGCCGCGGGCCACGACGCGCACCGCGTCGACCAGCTCGCGCGGCGGGGTGTCCTTCAGCAGGAACCCGGCCGCGCCGTGGCGCAGGGCCGTGTAGACGTACTCGTCGACGTCGAAGGTCGTCAGCACCACCACCGCCGGGGCCGCCGGGTGCTCCGCCAGCCGCCGGACCACTTCGAGCCCGTCGACCTCGGGCATCTGGACGTCGGTCAGCACGACGTCCGGCCGGTGGCGGTCGGTCAGCTCGACCGCCCGCACGCCGTCGGTGTCCTCGGCGACCACCTCGACGTCGCCCGCCGACTCCAGGATCATCCGGATGCCGCTGCGGACCAGTTCCTCGTCCTCCAGCAGCACGACCTTGACCGTCACCGCCGTCCTCCCACCGGGAACCGCGCCAGCACCCGGAACCGGCCGTCGCCGGTCGGCCCGGTCTCCAGGTCGCCGCCGGCCAGCTCCACTCGTTCGCGCATCCCGACCAGACCGTAGCCGGACCCCGGGACGGTGCTGCCACGCGGGGTCAGCCGGTTGGTCACCGCCACCTCCAGCCGGCCACCGGTAACCGCGAGCCGGACCCCGACGGCGGCGTGCGGCGCGTGCTTGCCCGCGTTGGTCAGCGATTCCTGCACGACCCGGTACACGGCCCGGCCGACGTCGCCGGGCACCACCGGCAGCGGGTCCGGCAGGGCCAGCTCGACCCGCGCCCCGCTCGCGGCGACCCCGTCGACGAGGCGTTCCAGCGAGGCGAGGACACCGGGGCCGGCGTCCCCGGCCGGGGCGTCGTCGCGCAGCACCCGCAGGATCCCGCGCAGCTCGTCGAGCGCGAGCGCGCTGGTGGCACGGATGGTTTCGGCGGCCTGCTCGGTTTCTTCGTCCGGCGCCCGCATCGAAAGGGCGCCGGCCTGCAGCGCGACCGCGGTCACCCGGTGGGCGACGACGTCGTGCATCTCGCGGGCGATCCGCCGCCGTTCGGCGAAGACGGCCCGGTCGGCCAGCAGGGTCCGGGTGCGCTCGGCTTCGTCGGCGCGTTCGCGCAGCACGGCCAGCAGCGCGGCGCGCTGGTGCATCCACAGCCCGGCCAGCACCGGCCCGAGCACGAAGGTGGCGAGCACGATCACGACGAGGGTGAAGCTGCCGGGGTCCCGCAGCACCGGCACCACGTTCCCGGCGACCCCGGCGACGACCACGGCCACCCCGGTCACGACACTCACGCCGTGCCGGGCGGCGACCGAGTACTGCGCCACCACCAGCGGGATCAGCGTCACCCCGGCGGGCATGCAGGCGACGGCGACGAGCAGCACGAGGAAGGGCCACCGGCGCCGAGCCAGCAGGGCGAGCCCGGAGACGACGACGGCGGGGACGTACAGCGCGGGGTGCGGGTCCCGCGGGTCACCGCCGGTCAGCGACACGACGATGACGGCGGCGGCCACCGCGACATCGAGCGCCAGCAGGAGGAGGCGGCCGTCCCACCAGCTCAGCCATCGCTTCACCGTGATCAGCCTAGGCTCCCGTGACGGCCCGCGCCGACCGCGGCGGCCGTCAGCACCACGGCCGGCCTCGCGAAGGCACCGTCCCGATAGGACTTGCCGAGTCCGTCCGCGACGATCACCGCCGGACCGCCACGGCGGCGTCGCGGCGGCCGAACAGGAACCACAGCACGCTGCCCAGGAACGGCGCGCAGAAGGCGAAGACCACCCAGACGAGCTTCATCCCGCCGGTCAGCGGGGACCGCAGGATGCCGACGAGCGCGGCCAGGAACAGCACGGCGAAGGCCAGCACGGCGACGCCGGCCACGCCCAGCAGGATCCAGGCCTGCGTCGTCTCGGATGCCACGGACATGCGAACTCCACTTCGGACTCGGCGATCACACCACGATCGCCGATCCGGCGGGCTCGCGCATCGGAAGTTCGGACGTCATGAGCTAGGCAGAAAGTCTTAACCCGCGGTTGTACGACTCTTGTACGGCCGCGTCCCACGATGGCTCCCATGTCACTCCACCGTCTGGCCAAGGCCGCACTGGCCGCCGGCGTGCTGGCGGGCCTGGCGGCCGCGCCGGCCTCCGCCGCCGCGGCCGCGCCGT
>NZ_JBSGBK010000054.1:0-59025 GCF_053601215.1 Amycolatopsis sp. NPDC004772 | reverse complement strand
GGTTGCTACCACCCCACTATTGTTGTGTTGGGTTGCCCCCCCGCCCCCCTTGGGGGGGGTGGGGCCCCCCCCCCCCCCCCCACGCCACATTGGGGCGCTTGGGTCAGGCGGTCAGGGCGTGCGGGTCACCGGCGACGGAGCGGGCCGAGAAGTTCCGCTGCGCCTTGCGCTCGGCGGCCTTCTGCTTGGCCGCCTTCGCCTTGCCCGGCTGGACACCGTTGATGCTCTCGGTGCTCGTCGCGTAGACGCCGAGGGCCCAGGCGAGGCCGTCCGCGTTGCGGTCCAGCGCGACCCGGTCGATGTTGCCCAGGTTGTCGCAGGCCTGGTGGTAGCACGGGTCGAACGCGACGCCGGCCTGGCCACCCCACTTCGCCGCCTGCGCCGGGGTCTTCAGCACCTCGGCACCGGTGTCGAGCCCGCCGGCCGGGATGCCGACGGCGATGAACTCGCCGTAGTCCGAACGCCCGGTGAAGTCGGTGCCCTCGAGGGACACCCCGCGCGCGGCCTGCATGAAGTCGACGAAGGTCTTCTCGATCTGCGCCGAGCCGTACGGGCCGGCACCGGCGCCGACGCCGTCGGAGTTGTCGCCGTCGTAGGCGAAGTAGCCGGCATTGGGCGAGCCGATCATGTCGAAGTTCAGGTACAGCGCGATGTCGAGCTGCTGCTCGAAGGTCAGCTGGTCGACGTAGTAGGTCGAGCCGATCAGGCCGAACTCCTCCGAGCTCCAGAAGCCGAAGCGGACGCCGTTGTTGACCTTCGGGCTGCTACCCAGCTGCAGCGCGGTCTCCAGCAGGGCCGCCGAGCCGCTGCCGTTGTCGTTGATGCCCGGGCCGGCCGGGACGCTGTCGAGGTGCGACCCCAGCATCACGACGTTGTCCTTGCGGCCGGTCTTGGTCTCGGCGATGACGTTGTAGCTGGTCCGCGCCTCCTGGAAGGCCCGCAGCTCCAGCGTCACGTTCTGCCCGCCGAGGGTGGCCAGCTGCGCCCCCGCGGCCGCCGTCACGCCCCCGGTCGGGATCGCGGCGTTCTCCGGACCCCCCAGGGTCCCGTTGAGGTCGCCGTCGGTGTTGTTGTAGACGATGGCGCCGATCGCCCCCGCGGCGGCGGCCGTCTGCTGCTTCTGCGCGAACGAGCAGCCACCGCGCTTGATCAGCGCGATCTTGCCCGCGACGTCCGCGGTGTAGTCGGTGGCCTCGCAGCCACTGGTGTCGTCCACGGCGACCACGGACAGCGGCGCGGTGATGCCGCCGACCGGCGTCGACTTCGTGTACTCCATGGCGATGACCGGGACGTTCGCGCCGCCCGCGGTCAGCTTCTCGGCGAGCGTCTCCGAGTAGGTGAACGGGAACTCCTGGCGGGTGACCTGGAAGCCGGCCGCCTCGAGCTTGGTGGCGATGTATTCGGCGGACTTCTTGTGGCCCTCGGTGCTCGCCGCGCGGGTGCCGCCGTTGGTGTCGGCGATGCGCTGGAGGGCGATCAGGTGCCGGTTGACGCCGTTGACGTCGACCTTCTTGACGAGCTGCTTCGCCAGGGCCGGGCCGTCGGGGACCGTGTTCGCGGCGGCGGCCGGGGTCAGGCCGAGCACCAGCGTGGCACCGGCGGCTATCGCCACCGGCGGGAGGAACTTCGTTCTGAAGAGTGACATGGTTGCTCACCTTTGTTCCCTATGCGAAGTCCGTCAATGCGCCTTTCGGCGGGAACTTTCGCCGCGGTATACGGTCGACACATGTACGCGATCACCATCCGTGAACCAGGTGACCCGGACGTTCTCGAGTGGGCGGAGGTCGCGGACCCGCGGCCCGGCCCCGGCGAGGTGCTGCTGGAAGTCGCGGCGAGCGCGGTGAACCGCGCGGATCTGCTGCAGCGCCAGGGCCACTACCCGCCCCCGCCCGGCGCGAGCGAAACCCTCGGCCTCGAATGCTCCGGCACGATCGCGGAACTCGGCGAGGGCGTCGAAGGCTGGACCGTCGGCGACGAGGTCTGCGCCCTGCTCTCCGGCGGCGGCTACGCGGAGAAGGCGGTCGTCCCCGCGGGGCAGCTGCTGCCGGTGCCGGGTGAGATCGACTTGCTCACGGCGGCCGCGCTGCCCGAGGTGGCCTGCACGGTGTGGGCGAACGTCGTCATGCACGCCAACCTCACCGAAGGCGAGGTGCTGCTGGTCCACGGCGGGGCGGGCGGCATCGGCACGCACGCCATCCAGGTCGGCAAGGCGCTCGGCGCGACGGTCGCCGTCACCGCGGGCTCGCCGGACCGGCTCGAAAGCTGCCGCCAGCTCGGCGCCGACCTCACGATCAACTACAAGGAGCAGGACTTCGTCGAGGTGCTCCGCGCGGAGACCGGCGGCGCGAACGTCATCCTCGACAACATGGGCGCGTCCTACCTGGGCCGCAACGTCGACGCGCTGCAGCAGGACGGCCGGCTGGTCATCATCGGCATGCAGGGCGGGGTCAAGGGCGAGCTGAACGTCGGCGCGCTGCTCGGCAAGCGGGCGTCGGTGTTCGCCGCGGGCCTGCGCTTCCGGCCGCTGGACCAGAAGGCGGCGATCGTCGCCGACGTCCGCGAGCGCCTGTGGCCGCTGGTTTCCGACGGCCTGGTCAAGCCGATCGTCGGCCAGGTCGTGCCGATGGCCGAGGCCTCGACCGCGCACCGCATCCTCGAAGAGGGCAGCGTGTTCGGCAAGGTGCTGCTGGCGGCGAAGTCCTAACGCAGTTCTTCGAGGACCCGCACCAGCTGGTTGATCTCGAAGACGTTGGAGTAGTGGGCGAGCCCGATCCGCACGGCGCCGCCCACTTCTCCGACGCCGAGTGACGCGAAGACGCCGCTCGTGCCGTCGTCGGCGAAGGCGCACAGGCCCTGTGTTGCCAAGTACTCGGCGACCTCGGGTGCCTTCTTGCCGGCGACGGCGAAGGCGAGCGCGGGGATGCGGCGCATGGCGTTGCCGATGACCATGATGTGCCGCAGCGACAGCAGTTCCGTGGACAGCTGCGCCAGCAGCCCGGCGTGGTAGGACTTCGCCGACCCGAGCGAGGTGACCAGCCGCTCGCGGCGCGATCCGGTGGCGGCGTCGTCGAGGCCGGAGAGGTAGTCGATCGACGCGATGAGGCCGGCGAGCAGCGGGTAGGCGTGCGGGCCGAGCTCCAGGCGGGCGGCGCCGCGGGCCATCGGGTCGAGCGACGCCGACGGGATCCGTTCGATCAGCTCGGGGTCGCGGAAGACCAGGGCGCCCACCGAGGGACCACCCCAGGCCTGCGCGGAGACGACCATGACGTCGGCACCGAGGGCGTTGATGTCGAGCGGCAGGAAGGGCGCGGCGTAGGTGGCGTCGACGACCACGAGCGCGCCGACCCGCTTGGCGAACTCGATGATCGTCGGCACGTCCGGCCGGGTGCCGACGGACCCGGACGCGAGCGTGACGGCGACGGCCTTGGTGCGCGCGGACACGAGCTGCTCGTACTGCCACGCGGGCAGCTCGCAGGTCTCGATGTCGATCTCACCCCAGCGCACGACGGCGCCGACCCGCTTGGCGGCGCGTTGCCAGGGCGCCAGGTTGGCTTGTTCGTCGAGCCGGGACACGACGACTTCGTCGCCGATGGTCCACCGCTCGGCGAGCGCGTCGACGAGCCGGCGCAGCATGACCGGCGCGCTCGGCCCGAGCACGACGGCAGCCGGGTCGGCCCCGACCAGGTCGGCCACGGCCCGGCGGGCCGCGGTAACGATGCTTTCCGCGCGTTGTGAGGCCGGAAACGCTCCGCCCGGCCCGGACACCGGGGCTCGCATCGCCGTGGAAACGGCCGAAGCGACCTGTTCCGGGACCAGCATTCCGGCGGCGCCGTCGAAGTGAATCCAGCCGTCACCCAGCGCGGGAAAGAGCCCACGGATACGAGCGACGTCGAACGCCATGGGGACACCGTACGGACGTGCGGTTTCGCCGTGCGTCCGGGGTTGGGTGGAGAGCCACCGGGAACCCGGTTTACGGCTACGCTCGGAGACGGACACCCCCTGGGTGTCGCGGAGCGTGTCGAAGGCAAGCCAGGATGGAGCACATGACCGAGCCGAACTTCACAGCGGGTGACCCGGGCCAGGAATCTTCACCCCACGTGGTGGTCGTCGGACCGGACGGCACGCCAGTGGGCGCGGCCCCCGTCGAGGGCGACCACCCCGAGTCGGTGGGCGACCTCGTCGAGGAGCCGGCGAAGGTGATGCGCATCGGCACGATGATCAAGCAGCTCCTGGAGGAGGTCCGAGCGGCCCCGCTGGACGACGCGTCCCGCACGCGCGTGCGCGAGATCCACCAGACGTCGATCCGCGAGCTCGAGAAGGCGTTGGCCCCGGAGCTGCAGGACGAGCTGGAGAGGCTGGTCAGGCCGTTCACGAACGACTCGACCCCGTCGGACGCGGAGCTGCGGATCGCCCAGGCGCAGCTGGTCGGCTGGCTGGAAGGCCTGTTCAGCGGAATCCAGACGGCCCTGTTCGCCCAGCAGATGGCGGCCCGGGTCCAGCTGGAGCAGATGCGGCGCGGGCTGCCGGCCGGCCCTTCGGGGCTGGCTGGGCAGGGCCACGGGCCGGAGCACGGGCCGGGGATTTCGGGGACGGGCCAGTACCTCTGAGGGGAGGTTGTCCACAGACCGGAGGGCCTGTGGACAACCTCTGTGGACAACTTCCACCGCGTAGCAGCCACCGGCTTTGCCGGAACCCCACCGGAGAGGGCCGGGGGTCTTGCGCTCCTGGACTCAGCCGGTGACCTCGCGCCGGGCCGCGACGTCCTGCTCCAAGCGGGCCAAGCGCTCCTCGTACTTCGAGATCGCCGCCAGCCGGGCCCGGATGCGGGCGTGCTCCGCGCGGACCTCCTCAGCCTCATCGGGCGCGTACTCGAGCCGCTCCGCCAAGCGGGCCACCGACCCCGGCCGCTCGAAGGCCGCGATACGGGCCTCCAGCGCCGCCAGGTGAGGCGCCAAGCGGCGCTGCTCGTCGTAGAGCCACTTCACGTGGCCGTCGAGTTCCTGCGTCGCGTGCTCGACGTCCCGGCGCAGATCGGCGAGGTGGCCGTGCAGGCGGTCGAGTTCGGGCTGGATGCGGTCGGTCGCGATCTGCTCGATGCGCGGCCGGAGCCGGGCCATCACCGGTCGCCAGGCCAGGCCGGCGAGCGCTTTCGCCCGTGGAACCACCACTCCGCGAATGTCACTCACTGTATGATCTCGATTCTTCCGGAGTCACGCCAAGTGCTCAGCAGCTTCGATTCCGCGTGCAGCCGGTGTTCCGCGGTCACCCCGACCTTGCTGCCCCAGGCGTGCTCGAAGTCGGTCTGGTCCGGCCGTTCGATGATCGACACCCCGGTGAGGCGCACCAGCGCCTCCGGGAACAGCCGACGGCACAGGTAGGTCACCAGCGTGCCGGTCGTGGCCCAGACGTGCTCGTCCGCGGAAAGGCCCAGCAGCTTCGACAGCGGCAGCACGAACTGCCGGTTCGGAATCGGCACGAAACCCAGGTCGGCGGGCCACCAGTCGGGCAGCGTCTCGGGCTCCCAGAACAGCCGGCCCGGCTCGGCGAGCAGGTACAGCCGCGAGGTGTAGTCGGCGAACGTGTACGGCGAGACCATGACCCCGCGGTGGACCACCACGACGTCGGTGCGGCGGCCGTACGTGGGTTCGGCGTCCGGTTCGTCCAGCGCGAAGGTCGTCATGCGGAAGACGAGGTCGCTGCCGTCGATCAGGGCGGCTCGCTCGGCGTCGGGCGTCATCGGCGCGTTGCCGACCACCGCGATCGTCTCGACGCGCTGGCCGCGGGCGTAGGCGGTGAGGAGGTCACGGAGCATGTCACCCTCGGCGAGCTGCTCGGAGGTTTCGCCCGCGAACTGGGTTTGACTCATCGCTCCCCCAAGGCATCGGTGTCCGGGGCCGCCGTCAGGGGGCAGCCGAGCAGACGGACAATAGCCGACAGACCACTGTCGTCACCCGGAAGGGGTCCTCTGTGACCGCGCTGGCCATCGTCCCGGCGAGGGGCGGCTCCGTCGGGCTGCCGGGCAAGAACCTGGCGCCTTTCCGGGGCCGTCCGCTGGTCGCGCACACCGTGCACACCGCCGTCGCGGCCGGGATCCCCGATGTCGTCGTCACCACCGACGACGCCGACATCGCCGCGGCGGCCGAGGCCGAGGGCGCCCGGACCGTCGCCAGGCCCGCCCACCTCGCGGACGCGACCAGCCGGACACTGCCCGCGGTCACGCACGCGCTCGACACGCTCGGCGTCCCCGATTCGACGCTCGTCCTGCTGCTCCAGCCGACCTCGCCGCTGCGGACGGCCGAGGACATCGCCGAATGCCTCGACATCCACGCGGACCGGCCGACCGGCTCGGTCGTGCAGATGTGCCGATCGACCGACCACCACCCGCTGAAGGTGTGCCTGGAGACGCCGGACGGCGGGATCGCCCCGGTCCGGGACTGGGCCGACCTCGAAGCACCCCGGCAGACACTGCCGGTCGTGCTGCGGCCCACCGGCGGCATCTACCTCGTCCGCGCCGGCGACCTGCGCCGGCACGAGCGGTTCTTCATCCCCGAGGTGCGGCCGCAGTTCGTGCCGGTCGAGCGGGCGATCGACATCGACTCCGCCGCGGACCTCGTCCTGGCCGAGCAGCACACGGCCGGCTAGCGGTCCACGAAGGCCTTGTAGAGCGAAGGCCGCCAGATCTCCTCGCCTTCGAGCAGGTCGATGATCCGGCGGTGCGCGCCCGGCTCGCCGAACTCGGTGTGCGGCTCGCACCGGCCCATGGCGCGGGCCTTGCCGATCCCGGCCGCGACGGCGTCGGCGGCCGGCTCGACCGAGAGCACGCTGGGGGCCATCGCCCGGTTGCGCTGCCGGGTGCCGACGGTGACCGACGGCGTGCCCAGGACGGGCGCCTCCCGCACGCCGGCGCTCGAGTTGCCCAGCACGACGGCCGCGTTCTTCATCAAGGTGACGAAGTACTCGAACCGCATCGACGGCAGGCGGACGAACCGCGGCCCCTCGAGCCGGTCGAGCTCGCTCCTGATCTCGCGGCAGCCTTCGTCGTTGTTCGGATCGATGACGACCCAGTTGCCCTCGGTGAGCACGGCGTCGACCACGGCCGCCGCGTTGCGCCGGTTCTGGTCGCGCTCGGTCGTCACCGGGTGCAGGGCCAGCAGGCCGTAGTCGGTGAACGGGATCTCGTAGTGGCGCCGGACCTCGTCGAGGTCGGGCAGCCGCGCCGAGGTCAGGACGTCGACCTCGGGGCTGCCGACGACGAAGATCCGGTCCTCCTCCTCGCCGAGCTGCAGCAGCCGGCGCCGGGCCGTCTCGTTGGCGACCAGGTGCACGTGGGCGTGCTTCGACAGCGAGTGCCGGATGACGTCGTCGATCGTGCCGCTGACCTCGCCGCCTTCGATGTGCACGACCCGCACGTTCGCCAGCGAGCCGACGATCGCCCCGGCGAGGGCCTCGACCCGGTCGCCGTGCACGACGATCGCGGCCGGCTGCTCCTCGTGCACCAGCCGGGCCAGCGCCTGGACGGTGTTGGCCAGCACGAGCGCCATCGGCTCGTCTTCGATCTGGTTCGGGATCAGGTGCAGCCGTTCCAGCCCGGCCAGCTCGATCTCGCGCACCGTGTAGCCGTAGCTGCGCAGCATGTGCATGCCGGTGACAACGATGCGGGCGGACAGCACCGAGCTCTTCTGCACGGCCAGCATGACGTCCCGCAGCTTCCCGAAGTCGGCGCGGGTCCCGGTGAGGAACAGGACCTCACGCCGCCCGGACTCAGCCAAGGTCCGCCCAGCTCACCTGCGTGTTCGCCGGCAGCGCCCGGGTGACGGCCCGGCCGAGCAGGCTTTCGTAGTCCTTGGCCTTGATCTCGCCGGTGCCCGGGCGCTTGACCCAGATGTTGTCCGTGGTCAGGGCCTCGCCCTCGGCGACGTCCTTGGTGGTGACGACGCAGGCGTAGGCGAAGTCGATCGTCGGCTGTTCCTCGGCCAGGATCTGCTTCGACCCGCCGCGCGCCGCGTGGATCAGGCGCGAGCCCTCGACGAGCTGCTTGAACTCCGCCGGCGTCGACGAAACCGGGATGTCCGGGCCCGGCCAGCTCATGTCCGAGGTGAAGTGCCGCTCGAGCACCGAAGCGCCGAGCGCGACCGCACCCAGGCACGGGTAGATCGTGGTGGTGTGGTCGGAAAGTCCGAGTTCGGCGTCCGGGAAGGCGGCGTGCAGCTCGGCGAGCGCGCCGAGGCGCACCTGCTCCGGCGGCGTCGGGTACAGCGACGTGCAGTGCAGCAACGCGAAGCCGACGCCCGCGGCCCGCAGGATTTCGACGGCCGGGGTGATGGAGGCCACGTCGTTCATCCCGGTGGAGAGGATGACGGGCTTGCCGAACGAGGCCACGTGCCGGATCAGCGGGTAGTTGTTGCACTCCCCCGAGCCGATCTTGAACCCGGCGACGTCGAGCTCGGCCAGCCTGTCCGCGGCGGCACGGGAGAACGGCGTCGACAGGAAGACGAGCCCGCGTTCTTCGGCGTGCGCCTTGATCTCGCGCTCGTCCTCGGCGGTGAGCGCGACGCGGTTCATCATGTCCCAGATCGGCTCGTCGGCGTTGCCGGGCACGACGTCGTTCGGGATCATCTCGTCGTCGACGACGTGGGTCTGGATCTTGACGACCTGGACGCCGGCGTCCGCGGCGTCGTCGACCATCTTGTGCGCCTTCTTGGGATCGCCCTCGTGGTTGATCCCGATCTCGGCGATCACGAGAGGGGGGTGGTCGGCACCGACCGGGTGCTCGCCGAGCATGAACATGGAGACCTCCGGGTCGCTGCGTGGCTGCGGTCCGTCCCCGACCTTATCCCGTGGGCCGCCGGGCCCGGTCCCACCCGACGCCCGTGCCCTCTCAAGGCGCCCCGGATCCCATCGGTACCCTCGTCCACGTGCATGCCACCAGCACGGTTCAGGCCGCAGACTCACCAGTAGCGACGTCCGCACCGCCGACGTCGGACAGCAAGACGTTCTCGCGGGCCTTCGCCGACATCAAGGCCGGTTTCCGCGCCCGCGAGCTGTGGGGTCACCTCGGCTGGCAGGACATCAAGCAGCGGTACCGCCGCTCGGTGATCGGGCCCTTCTGGATCACCATCAGCCAGGCCGTCATCGCGCTCGGGCTCGGGTTGCTGTACTCGCAGCTGTTCGCGACGCCCGTCGAAGTGTTCCTGCCCTACCTCTCCACCGGCTTCATCCTGTGGGGCTTCGTCAGCGGCTGCCTCTCCGAAGGCATGGAAACGTTCATCACGAACGAGGGGCTGATCAAGCAGCTCCCGGCGCCGCTGAGCGTGTACATGCTGCGCACCGTGTGGCGGCAGACGCTGCTGCTGGCGCACAACATGATCGTCTACGTCGTGGTCCTGGTCATCTTCTTCAACTCGCTCGACGGCGAGTACTCCCTCACCAAGGGCCCGGTCACGCCGACGTTCGACGCCTGCGCCGGCACGTTCTGCCACCCCGGCCTCAACTGGTCGATCCTGCTGGCCATCCCCGGGTTCGCGCTGCTCGCGCTGAATGCGGGCTGGGTCACGCTGCTGCTGGGCATCATCTCGACCCGGTTCCGCGACATCCCACAGGTGATCAACTCGCTGATCCAGCTGCTGTTCTACGCCACGCCGATCGTCTGGCCGGTGGACCAGCTGATGGCGGGCGGGGCCCGGGACAACGTCTCGTGGGCGCTGCCGTACATCACGGCCAACCCGCTGTACCACTTCATCCAGGTGGTGCGCGCGCCGCTGCTCGGCCAGACGTTCACCGCCGGCAACTGGATCGTGGTCGGCTGCATCACCGTCGTCGGCTGGGCGCTCGCGCTCGTCGCGATGCGCAACTACCGTGCCCGCGTCTCCTACTGGGTGTGACACATGGTCAGCATTGACGTCCACAACGCCTTCGTCGACTTCCCGATCTTCGACGCGAAGACCCGGTCGATGAAGAAGAAGGTCCTCGGCAAGGTCGGCGGCAAGATCGGCACCGACACCAAGGTGCCGATCATCGAGGCCCTGCACGACGTGACCCTGAACCTGCGCGAAGGCGACCGGGTCGGCCTGGTCGGGCACAACGGCGCGGGCAAGTCCACGCTGCTGCGGCTGCTCGCCGGCATCTACGAGCCGACCCGCGGGTCGTCGCGGATCGAGGGCAAGATCGCGCCGGTCTTCGACCTCGGGGTCGGCATGGACCCGGAGATCTCCGGCCAGGAGAACATCATCATCCGCGGCCTCTTCCTCGGCATGACCGCCAAGGAGATGGAGAAGCGGGTCGACGACATCGCGGAGTTCACCGAGCTCGGCGACTACCTGCAGATGCCGCTGCGGACGTACTCGACGGGTATGCGCGTGCGGCTGGCGCTGGGGGTCGTCACGTCGATCGACCCCGAGATCCTCATCCTCGACGAGGGCATCGGCGCGGTCGACGCGGCGTTCCTCAACAAGGCGCGCGACCGGCTCAAGGACCTCGTCAAGCGCTCCGGCATCCTGGTGTTCGCGAGCCACTCGGACGAGTTCCTGTTCGAGCTGTGCGACTCGGCCATCTGGATGGACGAGGGGCACCTCAAGCAACAGGGTTCGCTGCGGGACGTCCTGACGTCCTATAAGGGCCGCGACCCCTTCGAGAACATGAGCCAGGAAACCTTGCAGCGCTTCGGCATCGAGCCGGTGGCGACGACGAACGGCGGGGAATGATGGCGAGCGAGACCCGGCAGCTGCCCGACGGCGCGGTCGTCGGCGTGGTCGTCACGCGGCACCGGCGCGAGCTGCTCGCGGACTCGCTGAAGATCATCGCGGCCCAGACCCGGCCGGTCGACCACCTGGTGGTCGTCGACAATGGGCCGGACGACTCCGCGCGCGAAGTCGTCGAGAACTACCCGCTGCCGTACACGTACTTGCCGTCGCACCGGAACCTCGGCGGCGCCGGCGGGTTCGCGCTCGGCATGCTGCACGCGCTTTCGCTGGGCGCGGACTGGGTCTGGCTGGCCGACGACGACGGGCGTCCGGCCGACGAGAACGTGCTCGCGATCCTGCTGGAGGAAGCGGAAAAGCGGGACCTGGCGGAGATTTCGCCGGTGGTGTCGAACATCGACGCGCCGGACAAACTGGCGTTCCCGCTGCGCCGCGGCCTGACCTGGAAGCGTTCGCAGTCCGAGCTGGGCGCGGACTTCCTGCCGGGCATCGCGTCCCTGATGAACGGCGCGCTGTTCCGGGCGTCCACTTTGGACGTCGTCGGCGTGCCGGACCTGCGCCTGTTCTTCCGCGGCGACGAGGTCGAGCTGCACCGGCGGCTGGCCCGCTCGGGGCTGCCGTTCGGCACGTCGCTGAAGACGAAGTACCTGCACCCGGACGGCTCGGACGAGTTCAAGCCCATGCTGGGCGGCAAGTTCCACGCGCAGGACCCGGAGAACGAGGTCAAGCGGTACTACACGTACCGCAACCGCGGGTACCTGCTGTCGCAGCCGGGGATGCGGAAGATCGGCGCGCTGGAGATCGTCCGGTTCGGACTGTACTTCGTGGGCGTGAAGCGGGACCCGAAGGCGTTCCTGCAGTGGCTGAAGCTGGTGCGGCAGGGCCGCGCGGAGAAGTTCTACCGCTACTGAAAAGGGGCCCCCAGCCGGGGGCCCCTTTTTCGTGCTATTCGCCGATGACCGGCGGCGCGGTGCGCATGTCGGTGCCGAAGACCTCGTCGGGGTCACCCTCGACCAGGTAGGTCGGCCGCGAGTGCTCGGTGTCCTCGTCGCCCTCGCCCTTCTGACCGCGGCCCAGGCCACCACCGGGACCCATGCCCCCGCCGCGGCCGGCGGCACCGGCGCCGAGGCCGCCCATCCCGCGTCCCGCGGCCGCCTCGGCGGCACCGATCCCACCCGGCCGGGCCGCCCCGGACGCGGCGCCCGCGCCCGTCGCGTTGCCGCCGGCCGCGCCCGAGCCGCCGGGGCCGAACCCGCCGCTCCCGCGGCCGCCGCCCCCGCCGACCTTGGAGTTGTAGGCCTCGTCGCCGCCGAAGTTCATCCCGCCCATCGGCATCGGGCTCATCGGCGGCATCCCCCCGAACTGCTGGTTCGGGTTCTGCGTCGAGGCCGCCGGGGCCAAGCCGGGCGTGAAGCCGGACGGCGTGGTGGTGCCCGCGGGCAGCAGCCCCGCGCCGGTGGTCGAGCCCGGCCCGGAGATGTGCCCGGCAGGCCCGCCGGTGCCGGGAACGGGCCCGGAGGAGAAGCCCTGGGCGTGGCCGCCGGGCGTGGTCCCCGAGTTGCCGCCGGGCATGTTCACGCTGGAGGGGTTGTTGATGCCGTTCTTGTCGCCGGTCCCGTTGGGATCGTCGCTGCCCCCACCGGTGCTGAAGCTGGGCGGCGGCGCGAAGGCGGGCTGCTTGGAGGCGGCTTCGTAGAGGTTCTTGTCGTACGTCGCCATCACGCCGGCGGCCTCGTCGTGCGCGGCCTGGCTGTCCTTCTGCTTCTGGATCGACTTGTCGACGTTGTCGGCCAGGTTGAAGGGGTTCGAGGTGGCCCAGCCCTTGAACTCGTCCTTCCAGCTGAACGGAATGGGAGCGGGCATGGAGTTCTTCGCCGTGGCGGCGGCCTGGCCCTGGTCGTAGATGGTTTCCGAGGCCAGCTTGGCGTTCTGCGAGTTGGCGTCGGACCACTTGCCGAGGCTGGTGAAGTACTGCTGCGCGTTCTCGGCGGCGCTGCCTTCCCAGGTGCCCTTGGACGCGTTGACGGCGGTGTTCATCGACTGCGCGAACTTGTCGAAGACCTGGTGGACCTGGTGGTAGGCGGTCGAGACCTCGGACACCTGGTCGACGTTGAGGTTGCTCTGGAGGAACGCCTGCAGCTGGGTGTGGTCGGTGCCCTTGTAGTCCGCGTTGGGCGCGTTCAGCCCCGAGACGTACTCGACATCACGGCCCTTGGTGGCGTCGGCGACGTTCTTGTCGCCCATCTGCTGCGACTGGTTCTTGGCCTGCGCCTGCGCAATCCACTGCTGGACCGGCCCGAACAGCCAGCTCCCGGGGTCGACGCCCTCTTCGGCCTTCTGCTGCAGGTAGGCATCCCGCTCGGCGGGCGCCATGTTCTGGACCTCTTGAGGCGTCTTGTCCTCGGTCTTCGGCGTCGGTCCCTGTCGCGTGCTCATGGGGTTCCCCTATCCCTTCGGCAACCGCGGTTCGACAGCGGAGGTCGCGACCTTCTCGGCAACCTGGCAGGCCTCGTTCGACGAGCTGTCCAAGAGCACCGCCACGTCCACTCGCGAAGAAGCCCCGACACCCAGTCCGAGCGTGCATCCCACCGCGGCGCCGTCCGGCGCTTCCTTCGCGGGCCGGCCGTTGATGGGCTTGTCGACCACGCCCCCGCCGGTGTCCCTGACCTGGTCGACCGAAGCATCGTCGCGGACGTTCACGCCGATGACCATGGTGGCGTCGCTGGCCGAGGCGATCTTCTTCTGGTACTTGCACGTGCGGGCGCCGCCGAGCGTCTTGCTCTCCGGCTGGTTGAACTGGCCGTAGCTGCTCAGGTCACCCAGCTCGAGGAGCGAGCACGGATCGGTGATCGACTGCGTACCGCCTCCGCCGGCGGACGACGAGCTCTCCGTGGGCGCGGTGGACGCCGACGGGGACGGAGCGGGAGACGCGGTCCCCATCTGCGTGCCGGTGCAGCCGGCCAGCAGCGCCCCGCCGGCCACGAGCGGGAGCACGGCACGAACGAGAAAGAGTTTTGTCATTACCTCAGGCCTGCTTGGTCTGGAGCGCGGTGAAGGCTCCACTCTCGGTTTCCTGGTACAGGCCCGCCGCCCTCGCCAGTGCTTCGTCGGCCTGTTTCGCGACCTGCTGGAGCTGGGTCAGTACGGCCGTGGCCGAGTTTTCGGCTTCGGTGGCGCTCTTCTGGTCGTGCGACGCGACCGTCTGGCCGTACGGGTGGCTCCCGAGCTGAGGCGCCTGGTCCAGCGCATACGTCTCGGACCGGAGGCTGGTGAGGTCGTTGACCAGCTCGGTCAGCGCGTCCCGGAGCGGCTTGACACCTTCCGGGGTGATCTTGAACCCGCCACCTTTGGCCGCGTCGACCAGCTTCTGGGTTTCGGCCGTGACGCTTTGCACCGCGGCGCCCATACCGGCCGAAGAAAGCGGGTTGAGGATGTCCGTGAACGAGCCTCCGCCCCCGCCGTCAGCCATCTGCATCGCTGTTCCACCCCGAATCGCTTCGCCCGTGCGTGTGCACCCGGGAGTCTACTAGCCGGGCACCCTCGGCCACGGCCGTTCACCGATCTTCACCTCGGACGCAGCCTCGCGGCGAACGGTTCCCTGACCTCAGAACTGGCCTTCGAGCTGGGCGTACAGCTGCTGGGCCAAGCGTGCGTTGTCCGCCGGGGCGTAGGTGATCCAGCGCTGGCCGTCCGGTGCCGCCCTGGACGACATCAGCCAGCGGCCGCTCGGGGTGTCGAACCAGGCCAGCGGGGGGAACGCGCCCGCGCGAGTTTGGGCCGTGAACTGGCCCACGCGCTTCTTCGGCTCCTGGAACACGCGCTCGATCATGCGGACCTGCGGGCCTCCCGCCGTTTGCGACCGCGGGCCGGTGACGCCGGCGAACGGGTCGTACGCCTCGTCGCGGCGTTGGTGGCGGGGCTGCTGGGCCGGCCTCGAGATCGTCACCGACTGGCCGGGCGCCGCCGGGGTCAGCGGGAGGAGGTCGACGATCGCCGGGACGATGCCCGTCGGGCGGACCTCCTCGAAGACGATCAGGTTCTCCTCCTGGCGGGCCAGCACCGCGAACTGGCCGTCGGACGCCACCCGCGCGAACAGGTGCCGGTCGCCCAATTCGGCCGCCGCGTTGATGGTCACGCTGCCCCGGACGAACGTCGCCAGCGCCAGCTCGGCGTCCGCGTCCAGCCGCCCCCGGCTCCACAGCCCGCGGCCGGTCAGGTCGCGGACGACGGCGTCGCGGATCATCGCGCGTTGCTCGACCGTCGTGCCGACGTGCGGAACTTCGAACGGCGTCGGCGCGCGGCCCAGCCCGAGCTGTTCGAGCAGGATGTCCACCGCCGCCAGCGACAGCGAGAACGAGTGCGGCATTCGCTTCCAACCCCCCGCGGATGAGTCCGGCCTTCGCGAAAACCGTAGCTCCGCCCTCAGCGAACCCGCTTGCCGGGGCAAGATCGCCGCTGGTCCGATGGACCCATGGCCGACACGAAACCCGCCCTCGTCCTGCACCTTGCCACCGGCGGCGAACCGCTGCTGTTCGCGCTGACCACCGAAGAATCCGGGAAACTGGCGGGCCGGCTCGCCCAGCTCGTCAAGGCCGGCGCCGTCGAATCGGTGACCACCAAGGACGACTCGGTCGTCGCGGTCAACTTCGCGCACGTCGCCGCCGCCTACATCGACGACCTCAACCGCAAGAGCAAAGTCTTCGGTTTGCACGCCTGAACGGCGAAGGCCGCCTCACGACGTACGTGAGACGGCCTTCGCGAAGCACGTCAGAGCTTGTACAGGCGCTTCCAGTTCTCGCGCGAGGTGAGCTCCGGCATGGCGCGCTTGTACTGCTCCTGCACCGCCGCGCCTTCCTTGCGCAGCCGCTGGATGACGCGTGCGCCCTGCTTGGCCAGTGCGAACATCTTCACCCGGTCGTAGGACCGGACGCGGACGCCTTCCTGGCTCGCGTCGGTGACCACGGCCGTGTCGAACAGCGCGATGTGCCACCAGTTGGCCTCGTCGATCGGCACCGCGCCGAGCCCGAAGCGGCTGCGGCCGAGCACCCGGTCGAGGACGCGCTTGATCAGCACCAGGCGCTGCATGCTGGGCCGCGGCGCGCTGTTGATGATGCCGATGTCGTTGGACGCGATGCCCGGGACGTCGGTGGCCTTGTGGCGCTTGGTCTCCGGGTAGTCGTCGCGGATCCGGCGGATCTCCTTCATCGCCTCGACCCCGCCGTCACGCAGGATCTCCGGGCCCTTCAGGAAGTCCTCGACGGCCTTGATCAGCGTCGCCGACAGGCCGTACTGCATGCCGAGCAGGTAGCGCACCAGCTGCGCGATGAGCACGCGCGACAGCAGGTTCAGGTTGAACGGCGAGTGCAGTGCCGCGGTGATGATCGAGTTGCGCAGGTTGAAGTACCGGTGCCACTCGTCCCAGTCCTTCATGTGGAAGTCCGCGTGCCACACGCCCGCACCCGGCAGGGTGACGGTCGGGAAGCCGTGCGCGCGGGCCCGGTAGGAGTACTCGGCGTCGTCCCACTGGAAGAAGAACGGCAGCGGGTAGCCGGTGGCCTGGACGACCTCGTACGGGATCAGGCACGACCACCAGCCGTTGTAGCCGGCGTCGAGGCGGCGCTCCTGGCGGTTCGGCTTCAGCGTCTCCTCGTCCACGCCGAGCAGGTCGGCGGTGGACAGCGAGTGCTCGACCGGCTGGCCGGGTTCCAGGGTGTTGAGCCGGGCGTACTCGGCACCGACGTGCAGCTGGTTCGGGTGGAACAGGTTGAGCATCTGGCCGCCGACGATGATCGGGTTGGCGGCGCGGTTGGAGAACGCCGTCATCCGGATCACCAGGTCCGGCTCGAGCAGGACGTCGTCGTCCATGAACAGGACGTTCGCGTGCTCGGTCGCGGTGTGCCCGGCGACCTCGAAGAGGCCGCGGGTGAAGCCGCCGGCGCCGCCGAGGTTCGGCTGCTTGATGTAGTGCAGCTTGTCGGCGAGGTCCTTGGCGACCTGCTCGAAGCCGTCGCGGGACTCGACGAGGTCGGTGCCCTGGTCGGCGACGTAGATCGCGTCCAGCGTGTCCAGCGAGGAGACGTCCGCGGCGAGGGCCTGGAGGTTCTTCAGGCAGTCGTCGGCGCGGTTCATCGTGCAGATGGTGACCGCGGTCGGGCGGATCTTCTCCGGGGCGTCGACGGTCCAGCGGACCTGCTCGACGCGCAGCGTCTGGCCGCCCTCGGTCTCGAGGTCGAGCCAGAGCGCGCCGCCGTCGTAGAACTTGTCCAGCTTGCCGGTCAGCGACACCTTGGCCTGCTTGGCGTCCTTGACCTGCTCGGCGGCCACCACGCGGGGCTCGCCCTCGACGTCGGAGGCGCCCATGGAGAGCAGGCCGGTGCCGGTGACGACCGCCTCGACCGAGACCTCGGTCACCGTCGTCCAGCGCTGCCAGTAGCTGGCCGGGAAGCGGCCGAAGTACGTGTTGCCCGACACCTTGGAGGCGGGCTCGAGGGTGATCGACGCACGTTCCCGCACGGCCGAGCCCCACTCGAGCTCGGCGTACAGGTCCTTGCTGACGATCGGCGCCGGGCCGGCGTAGAGCCCGCGCTGCGCCGTCAGGCGGCCCTGCGGAGTGTGCTCGGTGAACCGCGTCTCGGCGGCCGCGCCGGTGGTCGGCGCCGGGGTGGCTGTCTTACCGGGCATGGTTCCTCAGTTCTCCTTGGTCGACGGCTCGCGGAACACGACCCACTTGAGCATGACGAAATTGATCACGGTGGCGGTGGCCTGAGACACGGCCCAGCACAGCGTGTGCTGCCACGCGGACTCCGGCAGCACCTGCAGGGCCAGCTGGTTCACCCCGACCGCGACGAAGAACGTCACGGTGTAGAGCAGGACGAACGAGCCGATCTGCGCCTTCCCGTCGCGGCGCCCGCCGGCGAAGGTGAACTTCCGGTTCAGGAAGAACGCCGTGGTCGTGCCCACGATGAAAGAGATAGCGCGGGCCATGTCGACCCACGGTGAGGTGGCCATCCCGGCCACCTGCGTCAGCAGCGTGTAGGTGCCCAGGTCGACGAGGGCGCAGAAGCCCCCGATCAGGGCGAAGCGGAGGAGCTGGCCCAGCAGTCCTGGGGAGGACTGCGCAGCCGCTATGTCGGCTTGCGGATCGGTCGCCACCACTGCATTACCTCGTCACCTGTGTCACGGTCACCCGCGCGGGCGCTTGTGCCTTGATGCGCAAAGTGTAGAGATGAGCACTTCAGGGTCACGTTCCGGGCGTGGTTGGGCGTGGCTACCCTGGTCGGGTGACCCAAGTACCCAACACACAGCGTCGCACGCTCATGGGCTGGGCGCGGACGTCACCGACCATCGCCGACGTGCTGACCACCTCCGATGTCGAAGTGATCGCCCGCGCCGTGGCCCAGGCCGGTGAGCGCGGCGTGATCGCCCGCGGCCTCGGCCGGTCCTACGGCGACCCGGCGCAGAACGCCGGTGGCCTCGTCGTCGACATGACGGCCCTGAACCGGATCCACTCGATCGACCCGGACACCGCGCTGGTCGACGTCGACGCCGGTGTCAGCCTCGACCAGCTGATGCGCGAGGCCCTCCCGTACGGCCTGTGGGTCCCGGTGCTGCCGGGCACGCGCCAGGTGACCATCGGCGGCGCGATCGCCAACGACATCCACGGCAAGAACCACCACAGCGCGGGCAGCTTCGGCAACCACGTCGTGTCGATGGACCTGATCACCGCCGACGGGCAGGTCCGCACGTTGACGCCGGACGGCCCGGACGCCGAGCTGTTCTGGGCGACCGTCGCGGGCATCGGCCTGACCGGCATCATCGTCCGGGCCAAGATCCGGATGACCAAGACCGAAACCGCGTACTTCCTCGCGGACAACGAGCGCACGAACAACCTCGACGAGACCCTGGAACTGGTCACCGACGGTTCCGACGACAACTACACGTACTCGTCGGCGTGGTTCGACACGATCTCCACCGGCGCGAAGCTCGGCCGCGCCGCCTTCGGCCGCGGCTCGCTGGCCAAGCTGGACGAACTGCCGCCGAAGCTGCGCGCGAACCCGCTGAAGTTCGACGCCCCGCAGCTCGCGACGCTGCCGGACGTCTTCCCCAACGGCCTGGCCAACAAGCTGACCTTCGGCGCCATCGGCGAGCTGTACTACCGCAAGACGCCGAAGGCCGCCCGCGGCGTGATCCAGAACCTGACCGCCTTCTACCACCCGCTCGACATGTTCGGCGAGTGGAACCGGGCCTACGGCTCGAAGGGCTTCCTGCAGTACCAGTTCTCGACGCCGCTCAACGCGCACGAGCCGTTGCGGAAGATCGTCAAGAAGATCGCCGAGTCGGGGCACGTGTCCTTCCTCAACGTCTTCAAGCGGATGGGCGAGGGCAACGCGGCGCCGCTGTCGTTCCCGCACCCGGGCTGGATGGTCTGCGTCGACTTCCCGATCAAGGACGGCCTCAGCCGGTTCTGCCAGGAGCTCGACGAAGACGTCCTGGAGCTGGGCGGGCGGCTGTACACCGCGAAGGACTCGCGCACCTCGCCCGAGACGTTCGCGAAGATGTACCCGCGCCTCGAAGAGTGGCGCAAGGTGCGCGCTTCCATCGACCCCGAAGGCGTTTTCGCCTCTGACATGAGCCGGAGGCTCGAACTGTGATCGACGCGGTGGGCAACCCCCAGTCCCTGCTCCTGCTCGGCGGCACGTCCGACATCGCGCTGGCGATCGCCGAGAAGTACCTGGCCGAGAAGCCGCTGCGCGTGGTGCTCGCGGCCCGGCCGTCGCCCCGCCTGGAGGCGGCCGCGCAGCGCCTGAAGGACAAGGGCGCCGAGGTGTCCACTGTGGACTTCGACGCGAAGGACACGGCCTCGCACCCGGGTGTGCTGGCCAAGGCGTTCGAGGGCGGCGACATCGACGTGGCCGTCGTGGCGTTCGGCCTGCTCGGCGACCCGGAAGAGGTCTGGCAGGACCACGCGAAGGCGGTCGAGCTGGCCACGGTGAACTACACGGCGGCGGTGTCGGTCGGCGTCGCGCTGTCGGAGAAGCTCAAGGCCCAGGGCCACGGCACGGTGATCGCGCTGTCGTCGGTGGCGGGCGAGCGCGTCCGCCGGTCCAACTTCGTGTACGGCTCGACGAAGGCCGGTTTCGACGGGTTCTACCTGGGTCTCGGCGAGGCGCTCGCGCCGTTCGGGGCGAAGGTGACGGTCGTCCGCCCGGGCCACGTGAAGACGAAGATGACCGAGGGGCTCAAGGACGCCCCACTGGCGCAGACGGCCGAGCAGGTGGCGGAGATCGCGGTCGGCGCGGCGCGTGCCGGCAAGGACCTGGTCTGGGCGCCGGCCCCGTTCCGGCTGGTGATGTCGGCCCTGCGGCACGTCCCGCGGCCGATCTTCCGCAAGCTGCCGATCTGACGCGCTCGGCGTCACCTCACGGCGTGGGCGGGCACCAGGTAGAGGTTCTGGCTGCCCACCCACGGTGAGTCGATGTGCCAGCTCGCCAGCGCGGCCGGCGGCGGGGCGCGGCGGGTGGTCGCCAGGACCAGGTCCGGGCTCGCCGGCGCGATGCTGTGGTCGAAGTTGTGGAAGTTCGCCTCCAGCAGCGCCCGGCCCAGGTCGCCGCTGCGGCGCTTGGTCTCGGTGATGGCCGGGTCGACGGCTCCGCGGTCGGAGAACTCGTCGACCAGCTCGCAGTCGCACGCGTACGCCAGTGCGCCGACCTCGCCGGCCGTCTCGACCTTGCGGCCGTGGGCGATCGCCGCCAGCTCGTGGCCGATTTCGCGGTACTCCGTCGTCGAGGCGTGGTTGCTCGTGATCGGCGCGAACTGGCGGGGCAGGCCCGGCAGCGCGTACACCGCGGCACCCGCCACGAGCGCCGCGCCGGCCAGCGTCCACGTCGCACGCCGGACGCGTTCTGGGACGGCCGATGCGCAGGCGGCGAGGAAGATCGTCGCGCCGATGATGCTCGGCGCGTAGTACCAGTGGTAGGGCGGCACGCCCAGCTGGCTGTAGGCCAGGTAGTGCAGCGCGCCGGCGACGGCGAGCGCCGCGAACGGCGTCAGGCGGCGGGCCGTCTCGGAGCCGCGTCGGTACTGGATGAGCCACGCCACCCCGGTCACGGCCGCGAGCAGCAGCGGCAGGAACGACAGCGCGGCCGCGGCCGGGAAGTTGCGCCAGTACAGCAGCGGACCGTTGGTGAAGCTGAACGGTCCCCACGACTGCTGGCTGATCTTGATGACGAGCGTGTCCGGCACGGCCGAGCCGAGCACCACCCAGCTGAACCCGAACCACGGCAGCGTGACGGCGAGCGCCGAGAAGGCCGTCCGCCAGATGCCGGTCCAGAACTCGCGGCGGGCCGCGAACAGCACGGCGGCGATCAGCAGCAGGTCGATCCGGACGAGCGCGAGCAGGCCGATCACCACGCCCAGGCGGCCGGCCCGGCGCTCCCCCGCGTAGACCAGCGTCCACACGACGCCGGTGGCGCCGAGGGCGACTTCGAGGCCGATCGAGGACAGCAGCAGCGGGTTGACCAGCAGCAACGCGAATGTCAGCGGCGCGAACGCCGGCGGCAGGCCGGTGCGCTCGCCGAGGCGGCGCAGGCCCAGCACGAGCAGCACCTGCGCGACGACGAAGACGACCCCGGCGGCCAGCACGGCGTCGCGCACGACGAACGTGACCGCGCCGAGGGCCAGGACGTTCAGCGGGGACGTCGCGGTGTTGGCCGTTCCCTGCTCGATCAGGCCCCAGTGGCCGTGGAAGGCGAGGTTCTTCGCGTAGGACAGCGTGATGTAGGTGTCATCGATGAGATGGCTGCTGACCAGGGCGAACACAAGGGCGGAGGCGGCCGCGGCGCCCGCCGGCAGGGCCCAAGCGCGGGTGACGGGGATGGCCGCCGGCAGCACGCGGACGGCTTTGGGGAGTTCTGCGGAGGCGCTTCGCATCCGGAATACCGTACCCCGCTCGTGATGCTTCTGTGATCTGAGCGGGGTACGGGTGGCCGAGGCCACACCCGGGGATCAGATGCCGTCTCCGGTACCGGAGCCGGCGTTGCCGCGCCCGCCGAAGCCGGGCCCGCGGCCATCGAAGCCCTGGTCGGGGCCGTTGTACTGGCGGTGCACGCCGGGGCGGCCATCCCGCGGACCGTGGTGGCTCGCGGCGGCGATCCCGCCGACGATCCCCGCGCCCACGAGCATGCCGAGCACCCCGACGGCGACGAGCTGGGTGGCCCGGTGACCGACGAACCGCCGGAACCCGCCTGCCTGCCGCGGGGCGGCCTGGGGTGGGCCCCAGGCCGCGTAGGGGTGGCCTGGGGCGGGTTGGCCGGGCTGACCGGGCTGGCCGGGCGGCGGGGTGGGTGGTGGCTGCTGGCCGTGGACGGCGGTCTGGTCGGCCGGGGTGCCCGGCGTGGGTTGGCCGGACGCCGCCGGGTCGGCCGGGGCCTGGCCGGACGCCCCTGGGCTGGCGGCACCTTGCGCGGCAGCCGGGGACGGCGAGGCGGCGGGCTCGGCGGCACCTTGCGCGGCGGCGGTTCCCGCGGCGGCCGGCTGGCCAGGCCCGGCGGGCTCGGAAGCAAACGCGGCCGTCGGAGCCGGCGAGGCGGCAGGCGCCGGGCTGGTCGGAGCCGCCGGCTCGGGTGCGGGGGCGCTCGGCTCCGGAGTCGCCGCGGTGGGGGCGTCGGGCGTCGGGGTCGAATGCTCGACTGTCGGCTGGTCGGCTCCGTCCGGGGCCTTCGGCTCGCGCGGCTGGTCGTTCATCATCGCTCCTGTGGTCACGGGGACGGGCGCAGTGCCCGCCCCCACCACCTCAGGGTGCGCCCGTCAGCTGTGCGTGACCTGTACCGAAGCTGTCGATTCGCGAAGAGTCACAGGTAGAACGACAGGAACAGGGTGATCACCCAGGTCGCGCCCAGCACCTGCAGGATGCGGTCCTTGAGCGCGATCTCCTCCGGCTCGCCCGCGATGCCGCCGTCGACGTCCACCGCGTACCTCAGCACCGCCACCAGGAACGGGACCATCGAGATCAGCGCCCACACCGAGTTGTGCTCGGTCTGGCGGATCTCGAACGCCCACAGGCAGTACGACATGATCAGGATCGCCGCCGAGGTCGCCCAGACGAACCGCAGGTAGCTCGCCGAATACTTCTTCAGCGACGAGCGGATCTTCGCTCCGGTCCGCTCGAACAGCATGATCTCCGCGTAGCGCTTGCCCGCCACCATGAACAGCGAGCCGAACGCCGTGACCAGCAGGAACCACTGGGACAGCGCGATGCCGCCCGCCACACCGCCGGCGATCGAGCGCATCAGGAAGCCCGAGCCGACGATGGCCAGGTCGACCACCGGCTGGTGCTTGAGGCCGAAGCAGTAGCCGAGCTGGACGGCCTCGTAGACGCCCAGCACGACCGCCAGCTGCCAGCTGGCGAGGAACGACACGCCGAGGCCGGCCAGGAAGAACACGACCGCGGCCCCGTACGCGACGGGGACCGGCACGATGCCGGCCGCGATGGGCCGGTTGCGCTTGGTCGGGTGGGCGCGGTCGGCCTCGACGTCGATGGCGTCGTTGATGAGGTAGACCGAGCTCGCCACCAGCGAAAAGGCCACGAAGGCGATGACCGCGTCGATCAGGAGACCGGTGCGGTCGGTCGACTTCGAGAACGCGAAGAACGGGGCCGCGAAGACCAGGACGTTCTTCACCCACTGCCGCGGCCGCGCCGTCTTGATGACGCCACCGACCAGGCCGAACGGCCCGCGTGACACACCAACCTCAGGAGTCACGGCAGTTTCGTCGCTGTCGCGCTGCTCGGTCGTCTCGCTCATGGGTTCTTCTTCAGCTTCCGTCGTATCAGACCACCGACGAGCCCCCCGAGAGCTGCACCGGCCAGAACGTCTGTCGGATAGTGAACGCCGAGCACGAGCCTCGAGGCCAGCATCGGCGGTACCAGGGCGGGCACCAGGTTACGCCCGGTCAATCCGGAGTAGAGCACCGCCGCCGCCGTAGTGGACGTCGCGTGCGACGACGGGAAGCTCAGCTTGCTCGGCGTGCCGACCAGGACCTCGACGCTCGAGTGGTCCGGTCGCGGCCGCCTGACCACGCGTTTCACCGCGATCGACGCCGCGTGCGCCCCGACGACACCCGCCGAAGCGACCAGCCAGTCCTTGCGCCGCTCCTTGTCGACCACGGCCCCGATCAGGCCGAGGCCGAACCAGCCCAGCGCGTGCTCGCCGAAGTGCGACATGCCGCGCGCAGCCTTCACCGAAGCTTCACTCTTCAGAAAGCCCTGCGCCTTCGCGAGGACCGCCACCTCGCCGGCGGGCTGCCCCTTCTCAAGCATCGAGGGACCCGTCGAGCGGCGCACCGTCGGTCAGGTGCGGGGCGATCTTGTTGTCGAACGCCGACAGCGCCGAGCCGATCGCCATGTGCATGTCGAGGTACTTGTACGTGCCCAGCCGGCCGCCGAACAGCACGTTCTTCTCGCGGGCCTCGGCCTTGGCCAGCTCGCGGTAGGCCTCGAGCTTCTCGCGGTTCTCCGGCGTGTTGATCGGGTAGTACGGCTCGTCGTCCTCGCCCGCGAAGCGGGAGTACTCGCGGAAGATGACCGTCTTGTCCTTGGGGTAGTCCCGCTCCGGGTGGAAGTGCCGGAACTCGATGATCCGGGTGTAGGGGACTTCCTGGTCGTTGTAGTTGACGACCGAGGTGCCCTGGAAGTCACCGGTCTCGGCGACCTCGGACTCGAAGTCGACGGTGCGCCAGGTGAACTTGCCCGCCGAGTAGCCGAAGTAGCGGTCCAGCGGCCCGGTGTAGACGGTCGGGGTGCCCGCCGGGATGTGCGCGCGGACGTCGAAGTAGTCGACGTTCAGCCGGATCTCGATGTTCTCGTGCTCGGCCATCTTCTCGAGCCACGCGGTGTACCCGTTGACGGGCAGGCCCTCGTAGGTGTCGTTGAAGTACCGGTTGTCGAAGTTGTAGCGGACCGGCAGGCGCGTGATGATGTTCTCGCCCAGGTTCTTGGGGTCGTTCTCCCACTGCTTCGCGGTGTACCCGCGGATGAACGCCTCGTAGAGGGGGCGGCCGACCAGCGAGATCGCCTTCTCCTCGAGGTTCTGCGCGGCGGAGGTCTCGAACTCGGACGCCTGCTTCGCGATCAGCTCGCGCGCTTCGTCCGGGGTGTGCGACTTGCCGAAGAACTGGTTGATCAGGCCCAGGTTCATCGGGAACGAGTAGACCTGGTCCTTGACCCGCGCGAAGACGCGGTGCTGGTAGTTCGTGAACTCGGTGAACCGGTTGACGTACTCCCACACGCGCTTGTTCGAGGTGTGGAACAGGTGCGCCCCGTACTTGTGCACCTCGATGCCCGTCTCCGGGTCGGGCTCCGAGTACGCGTTGCCGCCGAGGTGGCTGCGTCGCTCGAGGACGAGGACCTTCTTGCCGAGCTCGGCCGCGGCCCGTTCGGCGACCGTCAGGCCGAAGAAGCCGGACCCGACGACGACGAGGTCGTAACCTGCGAAATCGTCTTCAGTAATCTTGGCGGGGTTCGTGTGCGCGCTCACGGGCGTCGAGGGTACGCAGGTCGGTCGCACGGCCCGCACCCACCTATCACATTTCGGCCTACGACACACCTGGAAAGCAGTGCCTGCACCCGAGGACTTCTGGAGCTACTTCGGCGCGGTGGCCACCTACCTGGCCGTGCTGGCGGTCCCCGGCGGGGTCGCCGGGTGGGCCGCCGGCCTGCGCGGCTGGGCCCTGGCCGGCCTCGCGCCGCTGCTCAGTTACGCCATCACCGGCCTGGCCGGCCCGTGGCTGGCGATCACGCACATCCCCTACGGCTCGCTCAGCGTGGCCGCGGTCACCCTGCTGCTCGCCGCCGTGCTGTACGGCCTGCGCCGCCTGGCCACCGCGCGCGGCTGGCTCACCCCGGGCGCCGAGGAGCCCGCCGTGCCCTGGACGCGCCGGGCCCACCTGGCCGTCGGGGGCTGCGTCGCGATCGCCGTCGCCGTGTCGATCGCCGTGGTCGTCTCCGGCCGCGGCGGGACGACCGCGGTGTTCCAGCGCTGGGACACCGTCTTCCACGCGAACGGCATCCGCTACATCGCCGAGACCGGCGACGGCTCGCTGACCGGCATGGGCACCATCAACTGGTACCCGGCCGGCTCTTTCTACCCGAACGCCTACCACCTGGTCGGCGCCCTGGTCTACGAGTTGTCCGGGACGTCGATCCCGGTCACGCTCAACGCGATCACGATGCCGATCGCCGGCCTGTTCGCGCTGGCGATGGCCGCGCTGGTGCGCCAGCTCGGCGGCCGCGCGGTGTTCGCCGGCAGCGCCGCGCTGGTCGCCGGCGGCGCGACGACCGGGGCGTACGAGTCGGTGTCGAGCGGGCTGCTGCCGTTCGCGCTCGGCATCGTGCTGACGCCGCTGGCGGTGATCGCGCTGCAGCGGTTCGTCGCGCGGCCGGGCGTGGACACCGGGGCGGTGCTGGCCCTGACCGCGACCGGCCTGCTCGCCGCGCACTCCAGCGCGCTGTTCGGGGCGATCCTGTTCGCGTTCCCGCTGGTGGTGCAGCGCTGGTACCGGGCGCTGCGCGGCCGCCGCGTCGACGGCGTGGCCGAGGGCAAGCCCGCCTGGCGCGTGGTGGGCGGCGACGTGCTGCGGATGGTGCCGGTGATGGTCGTCGCCGGGCTGCTGGCCGCCCCCATGATCCTCGGCGCGATCGGCTTCACGTCCGGCTCGTACCCGTACTACGCCTGGGGCTCGCACATGCCGGTGTGGAAGGCGCTGGCCATGCTGGCGACCTTCAAGCAGGTGCTGCCGGTGCCGCAGATCTGGCTGACGGTGTTCCTCGCCATCGGCGTGCTGACGCTGGTGGCCCTGCGGCGGATGCGCTGGCTGGTGCTCTCGGCGCTCGGGCTGTCGGCGTTGTTCGTGGTCGTCGCCTGCTTCGGCGGCGAACACTGGGTCATCTCGCTGTCGCGACCCTGGTGGAACGACCGGTTCCGGCTGATGGCGCTGGCGTCGATCCCGCTGTGCCTGCTCGCCGCGCACGGCATGAGCGAGACCCAGCGGTGGCTGGCGAAGCTCGCGAGCGGACGCGCCTGGGTGCGCGCGCGGCCGTGGCTGACCGGCCGGGTGGGGCTGGCGACGGCGGTGCTCCTGGTCGTCGCGATGGGCGTGCTGACCGGCGGGTTCTACCGCGCGGCCAACGCCAAGACGGTGTCGCTGCTCTACTACAACGGCCTGCCCGGCGAGGTGGTCCCGCCGGTCAGCCAGGACGAAATCGACGCGATGGACCACCTCGGCACGCTCGGCATCCCCGCCGACCAGAAGGTGCTCAACGACCGGCTCGACGGCACGGCCTGGATGTACGCCCTGACCGGCGTGCACCCGGTGGCCGGCCATTACGACGCCGGCGTGGCCCCACCGGACGCGCTCTACCTGGCCAAGCACTTCGTCGCCTACGACAGCGACCCGCAGGTGCGCGCGGCCGTTCAGCGGCTGAACATCCACTACGTGCTGGTGGGCAGCGGCACCATCCGCCGGGACACCCCCATCGCGTGGGGCCTGCAGCACCTGGACGGGCACGACTTCCTGCAGGTCGTCTACCGCAACCCGGGTGCGGTCATCTACCGGATCGTGAAGTAGAACGCCCTCGTGGCCGCGGCGCCCCTCCGCGGCCACGAGGGCCCCCGCACCCCCGGGGTGATCTCGGTCGTCTGCAAGGTATCGACGCCCGCGGACCGGCAATCGGTTTCCCGATCACCCCGATGTCACTCGTTCGGACTAGCGCAGCTCCGGCAGGACGTCGCTGGCGACCTGCTCCAGCACGGCTTCCCGGCCTTCGTAGGGCGACGACGACCGCGGCCAGTGCGAGATGACGTCGGTGAAGCCGAGCTCCTTCGCCCGGCCCACGGCGTCGCGGAACGCCTCCACGCTGCTCAGCGAGAACACCGGTGACGCGTCCAGGCTGAGGAACCGCTGGATGCTCGCGCGGTCGCGGCCCGCCGCGTCCAGCCGCCCGTCGAAGACCTCGGTGAGCTGCTCGATGCCGGCCCACCACTCGTCGGCGGTCTCGCCGCCCTTGCCGGTCGTCACCCAGCCCGCGCCGAAGCGCGCGGCGAGGGTCATCGTGCGCGGGCCGTTCGCCGCGACGACGAACGGCAGCCGCGGCCGCTGGACCGGGCCGGGCAGGTTGCGGGCCTCGCGGGCCCGGTAGTACTCGCCGTCGAAGCCGAACTTGTCGATCATGAGCAGCCCGTCGAGCGCCTCGACGAACTCGGTGAAGCGGTCGACGCGCTGCTTGGTCGTCAGCTCGGGGGCGCCGAGCACCGCGCCGTCGTAGCGCGTGTGGTCGACGCCCGCGCCGACGCCGAGGACGAACCGGCCGTCCGAGATGTCGTCGAGGGTGTTGAGCTCCCGCATGAACGGCACGGGGTGCCGGGCGACCGGCGAGGCCACGAACGTGCCGAGCCGGATGCGGGACGTCACCGTCGCCGCCGCGGTCAGGGTCGGGATCGCGGAGAACCACGGGCCGTCGACCAGGTTGCGCCAGCCGAGGTGGTCGTAGGTCCAGGCGTGGTCGAAGCCGTACTCCTCGGCGGCGCGCCACTTCGGCTCGGCGGCCCACCAACGATCTTCCGGAAGAATCACGATGCCAACTCGCACAATGCGAAAAGTAACAGTGAAGCGAAGCTTCTCCGTTGAGGGTGGTGGTGGGGAGGAGGGAGGAGACTATCGGTCACCACCGGCTGTCGCACGGATGGGAACGTCTTCGCCCGAACGAGTCAGGGACAATGACGGGGTGGAGAGACCTCAGTTGATCGCGTCCGACGTCGACGGCACCCTGCTCGGCCCCTCCGAATCCCTGACCGGCCGCACCATCGCCACCGTGCGCCGGGCGATCGACGCGGGCGTGCCGTTCGTGCTGGCCACCGGGCGGCCGCCGCGCTGGATCGCGCCCGTGGCCGGGCCCCTCGAGCTGACCGGGTACGCGGTGTGCGCGAACGGCGCCGTCCTGTACGACTGCGGCCGCGAGGAGGTCGTCGCGGTGCACGGCCTGCTGCGGCCTGAGCTCCTCCACGACATCGCGCACGCGCTGGACAAGGCCCTGCCCGGCTGCCGGCTGGCCACCGAGCGCGTGAGCACCGGCGCCGACCACGACATGCGCAACTTCGTGATCGAGCCGGACTACCACAACCCGTGGGGCGACGGCGAAGGCCGCACCGCGCCGCGGGCCGAGGTGCTCGGGCACCCGGCGATCAAGCTGCTGGTGAGCCACCGCGGGATGTCGTCGGAGGAGATGGCGGACGCGGTGAACGCGCTGTTCGACCGGGACGTCGACGTGACGTACTCGTCGTCGGGCGGGCTGGTCGAGCTGTCCGCGCACGGCATCACGAAGGCGACCGGGCTCGCCGACGTCGCCGGGCGGCTCGGGGTCGAGCCCGAGCGGGTGATCGCCTTCGGCGACATGCCCAACGACGTCGAGATGCTCCGCTGGGCCGGCCACGGCGTCGCGATGCAGAACGGGCACCCGCAGGCGCGGTCGGTGGCCGACGAGATCACCGGCCCGGCCGGCGAGGACGGCGTCGCGCAGGTGCTTGAACGCTGGTTCTAGCTGGTTCTAGCGGCGGTCGAGCTCGGCCGCTTCGGCCGGGGTCGGCGCCGTGCCGCCCAGGTGGGCGGGCAGCCACCAGCGTTCCTCGTCGGACGCCGGCTGGTCCGGGTACTCGGCCTGGGCGCGGTCGAGCAGCGCGCTCATCCGGGTGCGCAGCTCCTTCGTGACGACGTCCCAGTCGTCCCCCTTCGCCGGGTGCATCGGCTCGCCGATGAGGATCGAGATCGGCACGTGCCGGCGGGTCAGGTCCTTCGGGCGGCCCTTCGTCCACAGCCGCTGGGTCCCCCACAGCGCCATCGGCACGACCGGGACGCCGGCCGCCGCGGCCATCCGGACCGCGCCGGACTTGATCTCCTTGACGGTGAACGACTGGCTGATGGTGGCCTCGGGGAAGACGCCGACGACCTCGCCGGCCTGCAGCTTCGCGAGCGCCTCGCGGTAGGAGGCCAGCCCGGCGGAGCGGTCGACGGAGATGTGGTGCATCCCGCGCATCAGCGGCCCGGCGATCTTATTGTCGAAGATCTCCTTCTTCGCCATGAAGCGCGTCAGCCGCTTGGCCGGGCGCGCACCGAGCCCGCAGAAGATGAAGTCCAGGTAGCTCACGTGGTTGCACGCGATGACCGCGCCGCCGCGGCGCGGGATGTGCTCCGCGCCCTCGATCCGGATGCGGTTGTCGAGTACCCGGAACATCGTCCGGGCCGCCGCGATCACGGGCGGGTAAACCAGGTCGGCCATCCGGCCAGGTTACGGGACCGTAGGTTCGGCGCGGCGGTTCAGCGGGGAAGAACACAATACGAGCGCGAGCAAGAGCGAAAACAGCGCGACGGACTGGTGCTTAATGCCTTCGATGCCGTCGCCGAGGGCCGCGGTGCCGAACTGCGTCACCGAGACCGCGAACAGGAACGCCAGCACGACGCCGAGCGCGTCCCGTCGCCGCGACCAGGCCCTGAGCAGCACGAACAGCCAGATGGGGACGAGCGCGAACAGCCCGAGCGGGGCGAGCAGGCCGGTCAGCCACGACACGACCGGCACCCGGTACTCCTGCGCGTGCGGCGGGAAGCCGGCGTCCCGGTCGAAGCTGCCGAGGTAGTCCGGCCGGGCGGTGAGCTGGTCGGTGGCGGCGCGGTCGAGCACGGCCAGGGTCCGGCCGGGGTGGGTCGCGAAGTACGTCACGACGTTCCGGCGGCTGATCCGGTCGCGATAGCGCGGGTACAGCGGGTCCATCGTCGCCGGGTGCGGGTGCCACCAGCCGTTGCCCGCGTACTGCGCGAACGACGGCGGTAGTCCGAGGGCGGCCAGGTCGGCCTGGGTGTCGTGCCTGCCGTCGACGATGTTGAGGAAGATCGAGTTGAAGACGTTGATCTCGCGGGAGTCGTCGCCCGGGAAGGCGCTGTAGGTGCCGTCGGGCGCTCGCGCGGGCTCGACGCTCTGCTGCGCGGAGAGCGTGACGGCGCCGATCGCGGAGATGACCAGCACGGCCGACACCCACCGCTTGGCGCCGCGCAGCGTGCCCGGCCGGACCAGCAGGATCGCCAGCGCGAGGATCGGCAGGATGATCAGCGTCTGGACCTTGGCGTTGACTGCCAGGACGCCGCCCGCGAACGTCACCGCCATCCCCGCGTAGCTCCATCGGCCTTCGCGGGCGGTCAGGAGCAGGCCGCCGACGGCCAGCAGCAAGCCGAGGAAGGCCGCGCCTTCGCCGAGGATCGCCGCGAAGTAGCCGAAGAACGCCGAGTCCGCGACGACCAGCAGGAGCCCGGCCGCCACGAAGACCCGGGTCCGGCGTGGGTGGGGCAGGCCGAGCACGATCGCCGTGATCGCCGCCGCGGCGATGACGCTGCTCAGCAGGCCCAGGATGACCAGGCTCAGCGTGCCGTGGAGGCCGATCAGGCGTCCGACGCGGACGGCCAGGTCCGCGAGCCAGCTCTGCGTCAGCAGGTACGTCGGCCGGCACGGCGGTCCCGGCGCGGGCGGGTAGGTGAGGTGGACGAACGGCTCGGGCAGGCCCTTCCAGGTGATCCCGGCGCCGCACAGCACGCGGCCGCCGTCGCCGTTGTTCGACATCGCGATCGGGCGCGGCACCAGGAACCGCACCACGAACAGGGCGAGCGACGCGCCGAACACCCCGATCCCCAGCCGCGCTTCCGCGCCCAGCTGCCGGTCCGGGGCCTCGAGCTTCACGAAGGACAGGGTACGTAGCGGAAGTCCGGGCCCTTGTCGAGGTCGGCGACCAGCGACTTGGCCTGTTCCGCCCGCGGGTACACCGAGACCCAGTAGGGCGTGCCGACGCGGCGGAAGGTCGCGACCTCGTACTTGCCCGCGTACACCGGGTCGATCACGCAGTGCTGGCGGTCGGCGTAGCCGCCTTCGGCGGGCACGGCGACGGTCGGGCGGCGGCTGTTCACCACGTAGTCGTAGTCGGTCGAGACGCCGCCGTCGTGCTGCCCTTCGCGGGCGATGTGGTCGTCGGTGCGGCCGAGGACGTCGATGATGAGCAGCTGCCCGCCGTGGGCGGCGAGGGCGCCGGGCGCGGCGGCGCTGACGACGGAGCCGGGCGGCAGGTAGTCGCCGAGCCAGTCGCCGATCTCGGCGAGTTCGGTGCCGTGCGAGTGCCAGACGCGGACCCGGTCGAGCATTTCGGGGCTGAACACCGAAACGAGGACCGCGATGCCGGCGAGCCCGCAGGCGGTCACCGGGACGAGCCGCGGTGTGACGGGCTTCGGCCACGGCGACGGCTTCACGACGACGTCCGCGGTCAGCACGCCGTACGTCCCGGCGGCCGCGACGGCCAGCAGCGGCGGGATCGGGGCCAGCAGCCGCCACGACGGACCGGGGTCGCCGCCGATGAGCACGGCCGCCGCGGCCAGCCCCGCGGCCATCGCGAACAGCAGCCAGAGCAGCGCCCGAGCCTCGACAGCTTCGGTGCGACGCAGCAGGAGCGCGACCGCGGCGACCAGGCCCAGCAGGAGGAACCCCTGGTGGGCCAGGGCGAAACCGGCGAGGTACGGCCAGCCCGTGGCGAGGTGCTCGCCGAACGGCCCGCCGAGCTTCGCGGCCAGCGGGGCGGGGAGGAAGTGCTCGTAGAACGTCGCACGCCAGGCCAGCCGCGGGATCAGGAAGACCAGCGCGCCCAGCACGTACCCCACCGGCGCCCACCAGCTGTGCTTCTCCTTGAGCGCGGCCCCGGCCAGCCACAGGCCGGCCAGCACGGCGACGACCAGGCCTTCCGGGCTGGTCATCACGGCGAAGGCGACCAGCACCCCGGCGACCACCGGGCGGCGCGCCGCGAGCGCGTACCCGACGGCGAGGACGAGCAGCACGAACAGCGGGACTTCGGAGCCCGAGGCGCCGTAGACGGCGAGGCCGCCGGCGCTCGCGGTGAGCACCGCGGCGGCCACGCCGATCGCGGGTCGCGGCGCGGCGCCGGCCGCGGTGACGATCCGGTTGGCCGCGAAGTACGCCAGCAGCACGCAGCCGAGCGCGGCGAGGACCCCCAGGACGACCGCCGTGGTGCGGACGTCGGCGCCGAACGCGGCACGCGGCAGGGCGACCAGGACCAGCCAGAGGAAGTTCGTGTACCCCTCGACGCGTTCGCCGGGGTTGAACACCGGGCCGTTGCCGTCGGCGATGTTCTGCGCGTAGCGGAAGGTGACCAGCGCGTCTTCGGTGACGGTCGCGAACAGCAGCTGGTGCAGCAGCGAAAGGCCGAGTGTGAGGGTGAGGACGAAGGCACGCAGGCCGCGTTCGGCGTCGAGGCGGGTCCAGGTCAGCACCACGATCGCGGCGACGACCAGCCACGCCACCACGACCGCGTAGACCACCCGGCCCCCTCCGCCTCGCACCGCACCCGCCCGGCCGGCTCCCCGGCCAGGTTATCGATCATCGGCGGCGAAGTGTTTCGCGTGGATCGATCACGGGACCGAATGGGGGTGGATCACTTCGCCGGCGACAGTCAAGCAGGGAAATTCGCCGGTCAGAATAACCCGATCGGGTGTCGCCCCGGAGGGCCGAAGTGACGTCCTGAAAAAGCGCCGATCGGGGTATCCCGCCGACGCGACGAGCCAGCCATTCCCGGCTTAGTCTCCACCGTGCTCTCCGCAGGCATCGCCATTGTCGTCATCGCCGGGCCCGGTCTCCTGACCGGTCTCGCGGCGGGTTTGCGCGGCTGGGTCCTGGCCGGGATGGCGCCGTTGCTGAGCTACGCCGTCGGCGGGCTGACCGGTCCGTGGGCCGCCGCGGCCGGGCTTCCCTTCACGCCGCTGACGTACGCGGTGTCGACGGTCGTGTTCGCCGGGATCGCTTTCGGCGTCCGGAAGTGCACAGTGCGCGGCCGGTCGCCGGAGCCGCCATTGTGGACGAGAAGTGGACACCTGGCGGTGCTGGCCTGCCTGCTGTTCGCGGCCGCCGCCGGGGTCTGGGCGGCGCTGCTCGGCCTGGGCCGGATCGGGGCGCTGCCCCAGGGGTTCGACGCGGTCTACCACGGCAACGCCGTCCGCTACCTCGCCGACACCGGCGACGGCAGCCTGTTCGGCACCGGTCACGTGAACTGGTACGGCGACGCGCCACCGGTGTTCTACCCCAACGCCTACCACCTGCTGGCGTCGGTGACGTACCGGCTCGGCGGCGGGTCGGTCCCGGAGACGCTGGACGCGAACACCGTGCTGCTGCCGGGCCTGCTGGCACTGTCGCTGGTGACGCTGGTGCGGGAGTTCCGCGGCCGGGCCGTGCTCGCGGGCGCCGTGGCGCTGACGGCGGTGGCGCCGGTGATGGGCGTCTACGAGTCGATGAACCGCGGGCCGCTGCTGCCGTTCGCGCTGGGTGTGACGCTGACGCCGCTGGCCGCGGTGGCGCTGCGGCGGTACCTGGAGCGGGCCGCGCCGGACACCGGGCTGGTGCTGGTGCTGGCCGCGGTGGGGCTGCTGTGCATCCACCCGTCGACGTTGTTCGGCGGAATCCTGTTCGCGGGCCCGATGCTGGGGCAGCGCTGGCTGGCGGGGTGGCGCCGGCTCGGCCGCGACCTGCTGGTGTTGCTGCCGATCGCGGTGGTGTCACTGCTGGTGGCGTGGCTGCAGCTGTTCGGAGCGCTGGGGCTGGCGTTGCCGTACTACGGCTGGCCGAGCGAGTACCGCGCGTCCACGGCGTTGGGCGCGCTGCTGGGGTTCCAGCACTTCGAGCCGCACCCGCAGGTGTGGCTGTCGATGGCGGTGTTCTTGGGGATCGTGTTCTTCGCGCGGGCGGGCGAGCTGCGCTGGATCGGCCTGACGGCGTTGGTGACAGGGTTGGCGTACGTGGCGGTGGCGTCGTCCAACGCACCGATCGTGATGGCGCTGTCCCGGCCGTGGTGGGACGACCCGTTCCGGTTCTTCTCGATGGCGGCGGTCCCGCTGTCGGTCTTGGCGGCCCACGGCTTGGCGTCGGCGCAGGCGTGGCTGCGTGACCGGCTGCCGTCGCGGGTCAAGGCGGTCTCCTTGCTGGTCCTGCCGGGGTTCGTGCTGCTTTCGAACGGGCTGTACGTCCGGTCGAACGGCGACCAGGTGTACCCGGGCTACCAGGCGGCGGACCCGGCGACGCTGCACGTGACACCCGGCGAGCAGGCCGCGATGCGGGCACTCGGCACTCTGGCCACGCCCGGCGAGTGGGCGATGAACGACCGGTTCGACGGAACCGCGTGGACTTACGCTTTGGCGGGAATTCGAACCGTCGCCGGGCATTTCGACGAAACTTCCCCACCATCGGACGCGGTGTTGCTGGCGAATCGATTTCGAAACTATTCGACGGATCCGGCGGTGCGGGCGGCGGTACGCCGGTGGAACATCCATTGGGTCATTTCGGGAAAGCCGTCGGGCGACCCGGGCCAGCCTTATCAGCCGGGGCTGACCGGTTTGGCGGGCGAACCGTTCTTGACGGTGGTCTACCGCAACCCGGACGCGGTGGTCTACCGCCTGACGCCGTGAGTTGTCCACATGTGCGCAACGCCTGTGGACAACCTGGGGACAACGTCAGGCAGGCGTGCCCAGGCGGACGACACGGCGGGAGGTCAGGCGGGGGTGGCGGCCGAGCGGGCGGTGCGGGCGGCGACCGCGGCGAAGCCGGCCGTGAGCAGGTCGGCGACCGTGAACATCACGCGGGAGGCGACCGCGAACGCGGTGGCCTGGCCGACCGTCAGGCCGCTCGCCGTCAGGACCGCCACCTGGGCCACCTCGCGGACACCGACGCCGCTGGGGAGGACGAACGCGAAGGTGCCCACCGTCATCGCCACCGCCATCGCGCCCACGCAGAGCACGAAGCCGCTCACGCCCGGGGTGCCCACCGAGTTGGCCAGGAGCCAGAGGTGGACGCCCTGCAGGCACCAGGCCGCCGTCGAGGCGCCGAAGACCTTGCCGATCACCGCCCAGCCGAGCGGGTGGGCCAGCGGGGGGCGGCGGAGGATCCGCAGGACCAGGGACGTGCCCCAGGTCAGGATCTTCGGGTGCAGCATCGCCAGGCCGAGCGGGATGAGCACGAACAGCCACAGCGCGCGCGGGCTGTTGCTGAACACCGCCGGGGCCGCCAGGAGCGACACCACCAGCGCCGACACCACACCCACGCCGAGCTGGATCAGGGAGCCCGTGAAGATCCGGGCGCGGGCCAGGCCCGCCTTGCGGCCCAGCTCCATCTGCAGCAGGTACGCCCAGACCGAGCCCGGCACGTACTTGCCGAGCGAGCCGACCAGGCAGATCTGGGCGCCGCGGGCGTAGCCGATCGGGGCGCCCAGGTCGTCGACCATCACCTGCCAGCCCCAGGTCGAGACCAGGATGGCCGCGACCAGGGCGACCAGGCTCAGCAGGGACGACTCCCAGGCGACGTCCCGCAGGGTGTGCCAGAACTCGCCCCAGTTGGCCGCCAGCTGTTTCGCCGCGAAGCCGAGGACCAGCAGGATCGCCACCCACCGGACGACGTCGAGAATCTTCGCCCGGGTGGACTTCGGCGGCTTTCCCGCCGCCGGCAGGTCCTCGACTGTCGTCATCGACGGCTCTCCTCAGGCCTGCACCGTGACCAGGCGGCTGAACTCGGAGAGCAGATCGTAACCGTCCCACACCGCCGAGAAGGTCAGGGCGGAGCCGAACGGCACGATCCGGTCGACGCCGCGGCCCGCGAGCTCGTGCGCGAACGCCGTCAGCTCCTCGGCCGTGAAGCCGAACTGGCTGACCGTCTGGTCCTTCCGGAGGACGATCGGCACCAGGTCGGCCAGCGACGACACCCGCGCGTTGGCGAACGTGCCCGCGCCGAGCCACTCGCGCGGCAGCACCGCCGGGTCGGTCAGCTCGAGCGTCGCCAGGCCGTTGCCCTGGAACTCGATCTCCTTGACCAGCCCGTCGACCGCCGCACCGTACGCCGAGACGCGCTTCTGGACCGCCATCGCCGGCTCGGTGACGTGCTGCTTCGTCTCCAGCACCGACGCCAGAAGCGTGCGGAACTCATGACCGGCCGCCGTCGCACCCGCTTCGTCGCCGACCCAGAACACCGCGCGCGGTGACGAGCAGGCGGCCTGGTCGAACCAGTACGAGTCGTTGTAGAAGCCCTCGGCCGCCGCGCGGCGCTCGGCCTCGGACGCCCGCTGCCAGCCCGCCACCGACGCGACGGCGAAGGACGAGCGGTCCGGGAACGTCAGGTCGCGCGCGTGCGGGGCCAGGGGGTACTTCCGCAGGGCCGCGACCGAGCCGTCGCCGCCCCAGATGACCCGCAGGTCGGCGGCCAGCGACAGGGCGCCGCTCACCTCGTCGCTGCGGTCGTAGGTCACCATCCGCTGGGTCGCGCGCACGGCGTCGGCCACCGACGAGTCCACTTCGGACAGTGCCGCGTTCAGTGCCTCCAGCACCGCCTCGGCGGCCCCGGCCGAGCGCGACGAGACCCGCACGACGTTGTGGTTGCCCGCCAGCGCGGACAGCGCCCACGAGTAGACGAAGATCGTGTCGACGTTCGCCGGCGGCACGTGGAAGACCAGCCCGCGCGGGAACCGCAGGGCGTTCCCCGAGGTGTCCAGAGTGGACAGTGCTTTAGCGATTTCGCCCTTGCGCAGGAAGAAGCCGAGCGACGCGAGCTCCGGGAACCGGCGCGCGGTGGCCGGGGCGAGCAGCTTGCGG
Organism: Amycolatopsis sp. NPDC004772; assembly: GCF_053601215.1. Classification (NCBI taxonomy): domain Bacteria; kingdom Bacillati; phylum Actinomycetota; class Actinomycetes; order Pseudonocardiales; family Pseudonocardiaceae; genus Amycolatopsis; species Amycolatopsis sp. NPDC004772. Next base: position 21,616 of record NZ_JBSGBK010000054.1, on the reverse strand, counting down.
GCGAACTTCGTGACGAACTCGACGATCCGCGGGTCGCCGACACGCAGCCGGCCGCCCGGCGGCGAGGCGCGCAGCTCGTCGACCAGGGAACCGACCTCAATCGGGGCCGAAGCGGGGAACCGCTGGGTCAGAGAAGTCACGCCGCCGCTCCCGAGAACGTGTCGGAGCACCCGCGGGCCTCCGCCTTCGGCAGCCGCCCGAGCACCGAGAAGTGCTTGCCCGGCCAGTCGCCGTCGTCGATGCCGTTGTAGACGCCGAGGTCTTCGGTCAGCAGCACGTGCCCCGGGTACGACCGCGGCAGCGTCGAGACGACCTCGATCACGCCCGGCTCCCCGACCGGCTGCTCTTCCCACGTCTCCGGGTTGCGGATCACGACGTCGGCGAAGTCCGGGCAGTACAGCGAGTTCCCGGACGGGCCTTCGAGGAACACCGTGCCGATCTGTTCGATCATCCCGTAGTAGTTGTGGATCCGGGTGAGCCCGGTGTCCTCTTTGAACCGCCGCCGGAACTCGGTGTTGTCCACCGCGCGGTCGATCAGCTTCTTCCAGCCGCCGCTGTGGATCAGGATGCCGTTCGACAGGTCGAGCCCGTGGTCGCGCGCGACCTCGTAGAGGTACAGCCACACCATGAACGTGAAGCCGAAGATCAGGAACGGCTTGTCGCCGTACTCGGCCAGGAACTTCTTGACCGCCTCGACGTCCGGCTGGTCGTTCTCGTCGAGCACGTACGTGTGCTTGCGGCCGAAATTGGCCATGCCCAGCACCCCCGCGCCGCGCGCGGAGAACGAGCGGCGGTTCTTGATGATGCCGATCGTGTCGACCATCAGCATCGGCAGCCGCTCGCCGCCGAGGACCTCCTGCAGCGTCGCGCCCAGCTGCTTGGTCTGCGCGCCCGCCGCCTCCTTGTCCAGGTAGATCCGGGACGCGCCGGCGCCGGTGGTGCCCGACGACGTCAGCGTCTTGAAGACCTCGCTGTCCGGGACGGACTTCAGGTCGTGCGTCTTGAACATCCGCACCGGCAGCCACGGCAGGTCCGCGATCGAGCCGAACCGCGCGTCCGAAGAGATCCCCAGCGAGGCCAGGATCCGGTCGTAGCCTTCGGAATTCGCCCGGTGGTGGGCCGTCAGCGAGGCCAGCTCGGGCAGCAGCAAGGCTTCCCGGTCGGCCTGCGACCGCGTGAACACACTCATACCCGCCCCTCCAAGGTCCGGTAGTCGATCTTGCCGCTGGCCAGCAGCGGCACGGTTTCGATCGGGCGGACGTCGAACCCGCTGGCGTGCAGGTGCAGCCGCTCGGCCAGCGCCCGCGACGCGTCCTTGCAGATGCCGGTGTCGGCGCCCTCGGCGAACAGCACGACCTTGTCGCCCGCCGCCACCGCGGCCACCACGTCGATCCCGACCGCCGCGGTGCGCACGGCCTGCTCGAGATCGTCGAGGCTGACGCGGTTGCCGAACACCTTGCCGATGCGCTTGAGCCGGCCGGTGATGAACAGGTACCCCTCTTCGTCGAGGTACCCGAGGTCACCGGTGGCCAGCACGCCACCGTATTCGTCGCCCTTGGCCAGTCCGGACTCGTCGTCCGCATAGCCCATCATCACGTTGGGCCCACGGTAGACGACCTCACCGACAATTTTCGGGTGCGTGGTCTCCGAGCCGTCGTCGCGACGGACCGCGAACCGGCCGCCGGGCAGCGCCGGCCCGGCGGAACCGAGCTTTTCGGCCAGCTTTTCGGCGGGCACCGTCGTCATCCGCGGCGCCGCCTCGGTCTGGCCGTACATCACGTACATCCGGCCGCCGACGGCGAGCATCTTCTCGTTGAACTCGGTGATCAGCTCGTCGCGCAGCTTCCCGCCCGCCTGCGTCAGCGTGCGCAGCGTCGGGTATTTCGCGGGGTCGAACTTGAGCCGCCGCAGCATTTCGTAGTGGTACGGGACCCCCGAGAGGGACGTGACGCCGTAGGTGTTCACCGCGTCCCAGAAGCCGCGGCCGAGCACGCCGGACGGCTCGATCACGACGGTCGCGTCCCGCACCAGGTGCGAGTTCAGCACCGACAGGCCGTAGCTGTAGTGCAGCGGCAGGCAGGTGGGCGCGACCTCGTCGGCGTCGATGTGCAGCACCTGCGCGATGGCGTCGGCGTTCGAAAGGATCGCCTGACGCGAGAGCCGGACGAGCTTCGGGTTGCCGGTCGAGCCGCTGGTCGGCAGCAGGACGGCGAGGTCGGGGTGCGGCACGACCCCGTCGGCCGACGAGCGGACCCAGTCGGCACCGCGGGCGGCATACCCGTCGGGCGCGTCACCCGAAGCCGACAGCACGGCCGCCGGCCGGAACCGTGAGACCAGCCCGGCCAGCACGTCCGCGTCCAGCGCCGGGTCGATCAGCGCGATCGCCCGCCCGGATTCGAACGCGCCCAGGTAGGTCAGCACGCTGTCCAGGTCGACCGACATCCGCGCGAACACGACGCCGGTGGGCAGCGCCGCCAGCTTCTCCATCGCCCGGCCGACCTCGGCCGACAGTTCCGCGCCCGCCAGCGTGCGGCCCCCGGCCACATCGACCAGCCGGGCTCCCGCACCCAACAGCGTCACAGCACCAAGCCTCCGTCGATCCCCAGCACCTGGCCGGTGATGAACGACGCTTCGTCGCTCACCAGGAACCGGATCGCGTTCGCCACTTCTTCGGGCCGGCCCAGGCGCCCGAGCGGCGTCTTGCCGGCGTTCTCCGCCTTCGCGTCCTCGCTCAGGCCCGAGGTGAGATCGGTCTCGATGACGCCCGGCGCGACCGCGTTGACGCGGATGCCGGACCGGCCGAGCTCCTTCGCCGCCGACCGCGCGATGTTCGCCACCGCCGCCTTCGACGCCGCATACACCGTCTGACCGGCACTTCCGTACTCGCCGACGATGGAGGCGAGCACGACGATCGCCCCGGACTTCTTCCGCATCATCGCCCGGGCCGCGGCCTGGACGGTGTGCAGCGTGCCGGCGACGTTCGTGCTCAGCGTCGTGTCGACGAGGTCTTCCTTGATCATGCCGAGGAGCGCGTCCTCCATGATCCCGGCGTTCGCGACGACGACGTCGAGCTTCCCGTGCTCCTTCGCGACCCCCCTGACCAGCGAAGACACCGCTTTGGCGTCGGTGACGTCCAGCGCGAGCCCGGAGGCACCCACGGAGGCGGCCGCTTCCTTCGCGCGAGCTTCGTCACGTCCGGTCAGCACCACCGTCGCGCCCGCCTCCACCAAAGCGCGGGCGGTGGCCAGGCCGATCCCCCGCGTCCCGCCCGTGACGAGCGCGACGCGACCGGACAAATCAGTCATTCTTCGACTGGAGCTCGGTGACCATGTCGACGGCGACCTTGAAGCTCGACATGTCGATGACCTGGTCGGTGTCGAACTCGACGTCGAACTCGTCCTCGATGGCCGCGACCAGCGCCATGTGGCCGACCGAGTCCCACGCCTCGATGTCGCGGTACTTCAGGTTCTCGACGTCGACACCGCCGTCGAGGTCCAGCGCCTCGACGAAGACCTCGCGCAGCTTGGGGGCGACTTCGGACATGCGTTGACTCCTAGTGCTCGTCGCGCGGGCGAGCGTCCCACGCCTTTACCAAGGTAGAGAGGTCGCCGGGCAGCGTGACGTCCGGGAGACCTTCCTTGCCCTTCAGCCACGGCCCGAGGGCCTCGATCGTCTCCTCGTCGAGACCGCGGCGGGACAGGCCCACCACGTTGACGCCGGTGACGCGGGCCGGGTTGCCGACGGCGATGGTGAACGCGCCGATCTCGCGCCGCACCGCCGAGCCCATCCCGATCATCGCGCCGGGCCCGATCACGACCTTCTGGTGCAGGATCGCGCCCATGCCGAGGTTCGCGCCGTCCCAGATGTGGCAGTGGCCACCCGTGACGGCGTTCGAGGCGATCGTCACGCCGTCGCCGACCAGGCAGTCGTGCGCGATGTGGGAGTTGCGGAGGTAGTAGCCGTCGCTGCCGACCGTCGTCGTCCGCCAGGTCCCTTGGTGGACACTCACGTACTCGCGGATCCGGTTGCCGCTGCCGATGACGACGCCGTGGCCGTCGTGATCCGGGTCACCGGCCGGCGCGTCTTCCCAAGCGGCGGGGTGCGGGCGGCTGCGGTCCTCGCCCGGCGTGCCGATGGTCACGTGCGGGCCGATCCAGTTGCCGTCCCCGATCCGCGTCGGGCCCGCGATCACCGCGAACGGCCCGATGACGTTGTCCTCGCCGAGCTCGACGCCTTCGCCGATGACGGCGGTCGGGTGGATGCGGTTGGCCACGGGCGGGTATCCGTTCGTCGGCGGCTGGGTACTGGGCGCGCTGCCGCGCCCGGTAACGTGTGGCCCGCGTTGCTGCAGGGCGGCCGGGCGCAGAACCGGCGGCTCACTGTACCGGACGCACCGAAATCGCCTGCCGAGAGAGACTGCCCATGATCCCCATCACTGTGGTCGACGTCCGCGACGCGGAGGACCTCGTCGTCGAGGTGCTGCGCTCCGGCGCCATCGCACAGGGACCGATGGTCAAGCGCTTCGAAGACGCCTTCGCGGCGGTCTCCGGGACGAAGCACGCGATCGCGGTCAACAACGGGACCACCGCGCTGGTCGCCGCCCTCCAGGTGCTGGACCTGCAGCCGGGTGACGAGGTCATCACCTCGCCGTTCACCTTCGTGGCGACGCTGAACGCGATCCTCGAGGCCGGCGCGACCGTCCGCTTCGCCGACATCCGGCGCGACGACTTCGCGATCGACCCGGACGCCGTCGCGCGCGCCGTCACCGACCGCACCAAGGTGCTCATGCCGGTGCACCTCTACGGCCAGACGGCGGACATGGGCAAGCTCGCGCCGCTGGCCGCCGAGCGCGGCCTGCAGGTGATCGAGGACTCGGCGCAGGCCGTCGGCGCGTCGTTCGAGGGCAAGCCGGCCGGTTCGTTCGGCATCGGCTGCTTCTCGCTGTACGCGACGAAGAACATCACCACCGCCGAGGGCGGTGTGATCACCACGGACGACGACGCGCTGGCCGACAAGCTGCGCGTGCTGCGCAACCAGGGCATGCGCGCCCGGTACCAGTACGAGGTCGCGGGCCACAACTACCGGATGACCGACCTGCACGCGGCCGTGGGCATCCCGCAGCTGGCGAAGCTCGACCAGCTGACCGCCGCCCGCCAGGCGAACGCGAAGCGGCTGTCCGAGGGCCTCGCCGGCACGCCGGGCCTCGACGTCCCGCAGGTGCTGCCGGGCCGCGAGCACGTGTGGCACCAGTACACCGTGCTGGTCGGGCCGCACGCGTTCCTCTCGCGCGACGAGCTGGCCGCGGCGCTCACCGAGCGCGGCATCGGCAACGGCATCTACTACCCCAAGATCGTCTTCGACTACGACTGCTACGCGGGTCACGACCTGATCCCGGGCGCGCGCGTCGAGGACTTCCCGGTCGCGAAGTCGGTCGCCGAGCAGGCGCTTTCGCTGCCGGTGCACCCGCACCTGACCGAGTCCGACCTGGACACCATCATCGAAACCGTTCGCGAGGTACTGGGCGCATGACGCATCGGATCGCTCTTGTCGGTACCGGGAACATGGGTTCCCTCCACGCCCGCGTGCTCGCCCAGAACGAGCGCGTCGACCTGGTCCGCGTGATCGATCCGCGCGAGGAAGCGGGCAAGGCCGTCGCCGACCGGTACGAAACGCAGTGGACGCCGGAGATCGGCGAACTGTCCGATGTGGACGCCGTGGTGCTGGCGTCGGCCACCGAGGTGCACTACGACCTGGCGCAGGAGATCTTCCGCCAGGGCAAGCCGATGCTCGTCGAGAAGCCGGTCTGCAACAGCTTCGAGAAGTCCCAGGAAATCGTTTCGCTGTCGGCGAAGAACGACATCCCGCTGATGTGCGGGCTGCTGGAGCGCTACAACCCGGCGGTGATGACCGCGCGGGCGCTGGTGAACGAGCCGGTGCACCTGATGGCCCGCCGCCACGGCCCGTACGCGCCCCGCATCAAGACCGGCGTGGCGTGGGACCTGCTGGTGCACGACGTCGACCTGGCGATCCAGTTCTTCGGCGGCGCGACCCCGGCCCGCGTGACGTCCGGCGCGGGGTACTTCCACCCGTCGTCGGTCGAGGGCGCCGAGGACACCATCGAGACGGTGCTGTCGTTCCCGACCGGCCTGGCCACGGTGTCGGCCTCGCGGCTGGGCCAGAAGAAGGTCCGCTCGCTGGTCGTCTCCGAGCTCGACCGGCTGATCGAGATCGACCTGCTGCGCCGGGACGTCACGATCTACCGGCACGTCTCGCACGACTCCGTCACCCCGGACGGCCTCGGCTACCGGCAGCAGACGGTGATCGAGATCCCGGAGCTGGTCACCGCCCGCGAGCCGCTGGCCACCCAGCTGGACCGCTTCTGCGACCTGCTCGAAGGCAAGATCGACGCCGACACCGAGCGCGACCTGATCCTGCCGTCGCACCACGTCGTCGAGCAGGTCCTGACGCAGGCCGCGGCCTAGCTCACCGGCACCGGGAACGCGGCCGGGCTCCGGCGGCCACCGGGGCCCACCGCGCGGACGCCGAAGAAGACGTTGTCCTTGGACAGGTCGATCTTCGCCGTCAGCGCCGGGCCGACGTTCGCGAGCGACCACGGCAGGGCACCGTTCACCCACGTGACCCGCGATGAACCCGGAAGTCGAAGGACTCCGGTAGATCGCCGTACTGGACGCCGTTGTCGACGCGGCTCGAGCCGACGATGTCGTCGGTGAACATCGCCTGGACATCGGTGCCGGCCGCCTTGAACCGCTGCGCCATGAACCGCGAGCAGTACAGGCCCTGTTCCTCGCCCGCGACGGCGGCGAAGACGATCGTCGCGGCCGGTTGCCGGGTCGAGAGCACCCGGGCCAGCTCCAGGGCGACCGCGACGCCCGAAGCGTCGTCGTCGGCGCCCGGCGCGTCCCCGGTGGAGTCCATGACGTCAGTCCGGCGCGAGTCGTAGTGCCCCGAAACGACGTACACGCGGCCGGGATCGGTGGCCCCGCGCAGCGTCGCGACGACGTTGGTGATCTGCGTCGGCACCGGGGAACGCTCGTCGAGAGGTCACGATGGACGTCTTACGCTCGCATCGCGTGGCCGGGTACGCCTACTTGGTGAGCCGCTTTCCGTCGGCGTCGAAGGCGATCAGGGGCGTCAGGACGGCGGAGTTCGGGACCTCGACGGGGTCGAACCAGAAGAAGACCACGGCCGAGTCCGCGGTCCAGGTCGCCAGCCGGGCCTCGATCGTCTTGCCGTGCACCGTGGTCGTGATCCGCGCCGCCGGGCCGGCGAAGTAGCCGAAGACCGGGATGAGCTGGTTGCCGACCGTCTCGCCGCCGTCAGTGGCGTGGAAGCCGAACGAGCGGTCGGAGCCGCGGAACTCGTTCGTCACCTGCAGGGCCCGCAGCGAGGCCCCGGACCGGAGACCGGCCACCAGGCCGAACCGGGTGCCCGGCAGTTCCGGCAGGTCGATGGCCCGCGCGTAGAAGACGAGCTCCCCGGCGGCGGTCCGGATGCCGGTGCTGACGACGTCCCCGATCGGCTGCTCCGCGGGCGGTCCGGCGGTCGTCGACCCGGCCGGAGCCGGGGACGGCGGCTGCGCGACCGGCGCGGGCGCGGGCTGCCGCAGCTGGATGGCGAACACCACGACGAGCACCACGGCGGCCGCGGCGGCGACCCCGGCCGTCCCGGTCAGCAGCCGCCGGCGACGCCGGATACGCCTCCCACCGGCCATGATCCCGGCGAGATCGGGTTCGGCGAAGGGCTCCTCGGGCGGCTGCCGGAGGGCGGCGCGGAAGTCGTCGAGCTCGTTCACCGCCCGCTCCTTCCGATCAGCGTGTCCTCCGGGTCCGCCTCGACCCGCAGCTTGGCCAGCGCCCGCGAGTTGGTGCTCTTCACGGTACCCAGCGAGACGCCGAGCTCACGGGCCACGTCGGCTTCCGGCAGGTCGAAGAAGTGCCGCAGCACGACGACGGCGCGTTCGCGGTCGGTGAGCGTCTTGAGCACCGCGGTGAGCCACGCGCGCTGGGTGACGGCCTGGTCGACGTCGAGGCGGTCCTGCTGCTCGGGCATGGCCTCGGTGGCGTACTCGCGGATGGGGCGCCGCCAGCCGTCGATGACGTGGTTCACCAGGACGGTCCGGGCGTAGCCGTAGGCGTCCTTGTGCCGCACCCGCGACCAGGCCGCGTAGGTGCGCGTGAAGGCGGTCTGAGCGGCGTCTTCGGCCTGGTGGCGATCCCCGGTGAGCAGGAACGCGGCGTGCGTGAGCCGAGCCGACGACACGCGGACGAACTCCGCGAACTCGTCGTCGCCGCGCGCCATGGATCACCTCGTTCCGTCCTTCCCAGCGACGGCCGGGGCGGGGAAAGGTTGCTTCGCCGATCACGCCGGCGTGTGCCGAAGCTCATCGAAACGTTGCGTAACCGATATCTCGCGCTGGGTCACCGAGGACTAGAGTCCTGCGTGCGGTTCCGTGCGAAGAGACTTCGCCGCCGGGAGGATCGGGCGGTTTCACGACGGCGGCGCCGGCGTCCGGCGCCGGTGCCGCCGTCATCCACGTCAGGGCCGCTGGGCGCGGCGGGTGGTGAGGGCGTCCAGGTCGATGGTGAGCGGGCTACCGGCGAATTCGATCTCGGCGACGCCGGAGAACTCGCCGAAGTTCTCGTAGTCCCCCTCGATCAGCCGGTCGGTCCGCCGGGTGCCCTCGGACAGCACTTCGACCACCAACCGGACGTCACCGGCATCGAGCCGGGCCGGATTGGTTTCCACCAGAGAGCTCGGCGCAACCAGGACATCGGGCACGCGCACGGTGAGAGGCGCCGCGGAAACGACCATCTCGACGCCGCTCAGCGCAGTGAAGCCGTGCGGCAGCCACTCGTCCACTCGGTAAGCCAGCCGGGCGGTGGCGCCCTGGTGGAGCAGTCTCGGACGCGGCGCCACCAGGAGCACCCCTTCGACCACTTCGACGTGGTACTCGGAGATCTCCGGAAGGCCGCACCAATCGTCGAGAGTCAGCAGGTCACGCGGCCATATCATGGCACGCCAGTCTGCCTGGTCGCTACTCTGCCGAGTAGTCGCCCGATGGGGCTCCCCAGCCCGAAGTGTTCTGCCCTTGTGACTCCGCGATCTCCCGCCGCCGGGCGTTCTCCGCTCGCACACGGTCCACTTCGGACTGGATGTACTCCTCGTCGTACCGCTGGAACACCCGGGCCGGGTTGCCCGCCACCAGGGTCCGCGGCGGGACGTCCTTGGCCACCACCGAGTTCGGCTGGACCGTCGCGAAGTCGCCGATCGTCACGCCGGCCATGATCACCACCAGGCCGCCGATGAAGCAGCCCTTGCCGATCTTGACCGGCTTGCGCTCGATCAGGTCGCTGCCCGAGTGGTTCTGCAGCGTCATGTTCGCCAGCCAGCTCGAGTGCGTGAAGATCAGCGTGTTGAGCCCGATGCTGGTGTGCTCGCCGATCTCCAGGCCGCCGCTGGCGTCCAGCGCCGCTCCTTCACCCACCCAGCAGTGGTCGCCCATCTTCAGGTTCTCGGGGCTGATGATCTTCACGCGTTCGCGCACGCGGCACGTCGAGGGCAGCCCGTAGAACTGCGCGCGCTCGGCGTCGTTCATGTACTGCGAGACGAGCTCGGTCAGGATTTGCGGGCGCAGCCGGTGGCTGCGCTCGTCATCGAAGAACATCGGCTTCCGACACCAGCTTCTCGAAGGTCCTGAGGTGCTCTTCCGCGACGACGTCGAGGCCGAAGTTCGACCGCACCAGTTCGCTCTCCCGCTGCGCGATCAGGGCCCGCTTCTCCGGGTCGTCGAGCAGCTCGATCACCGTGCGTGCCACGGCTTCCGCATCGTCCGGGCGGACCAGCAGCACGTTCTCGCCGTTGCGCAGCTCGATGCCCGGGTAGTTGTCCTCGGTCACCGACGCGATCGTCGCCGTGCCCGACAGCATCGCCTCCAGCGACGCCGTGCCGCAGCCGCCGTTGAGGTCGTGGGTGACGATGTCCGCCGCCGCGAAGTACGCCGGGACGTCCTGCTTCGGCACCGCGCCCGTCACCACCAGCGCGTCCGACACGCCCAGCTCGCCGGCCCGCTTCAGGAACGCGTCGTGGTACACGCGGCCGACGACCACCACCCGCACCCCGGGGTGCTTGTCCAAAATGGACGGCAGGGCCTCGATCAGCGGCAGCCGGTTGCGCAGCGGGATGACGTGGCCCAGCGACACGATCAGCGGGGCGTCGCCGATCCCGTGCTCCGCGCGGACGTCCTTCGTCACCGGCTTCGCGAAGTGTCCCGTGTCGACGGCGATCGGGAAGTACTCCGAGTTCGTGTCGCTCGTGCCGTACCGCGCGACGCAGTAGTCGACGCCCAGCTTGTCCAGGATGACGTACTTCGGCCGCAGGTACGCCAGGATCGGCCGCACGAGAACCGCGTCCAGCAGCCGGAACACACCGCCGTACAGCTTGTTGTCGCTGATCAGCAGCGTGTGGATGGTCAGCAGGGCCGGGACGCCGTGGCGCCGCGCCCAGATCCCGGCCAGCCACGACAGGTCGAAGAACTGGCCGTGCAGGTGGATCGCGTCCGGCTTGAACTCGTCCAGCAGCTTCCACAGCCGCCGCCAGTTGCCCGGCCGCAGGGACGCGAAGCTCATGTCGAAGTCGATCGACAGGCCGATCTGCGGCATCTTCACCGCGGGGAGGCGCACGACGCGGTAGCCGTCCCGCTCCTCCTCGGCCGGGGCGTCGGCGTACGCGGCCGTGATCGCGAGGACCTCGTGCCCGGCCGCGGCGAACTGGCCGGCCAGCGACGCCGCCATGTGCGCGCTGCCGCCCACCCGCGGCGGGAAGAAGTTGTTCACCACCGCGATGCGCATGGCACGCCCTTGCGCAGGCCCCGCAGTGGTGCTCACTCGGTTTCCTTGACCAAGTCCCGCATGCCGTCCTCGACGGTGATCCGCGGCTCCCAGCCGAGCACGTCCCGCGCCCGGCTGATGTCGGCCGCGCGCCGCGAGACCAGCACGTCCCGGTCGTTGAACAGCGGCTCGACGTCGACGCCGACCGCCTCGATGAGGATCTTGGCCAGCGCCGCGATCGACGTGTCGATGCCGGTGCCGATGTTGATCGGCACATTCGCCTTCTCCGACTCCAGCGCCGCGACGACGGCGTGCGCCAGGTCCGTCACGTGCACGAAGTCCATCGACTGGTCGCCGCGGCCGTCGATGATCGGCGGCTGGCCGTTGCGCAGGCGCTGGATGAAGTGGTTGATCACCGACGTGTAGTAGGCCTCGATCTTCTGGCCGGGGCCGTACACGTTGAAGAACCGCAGCGCGTTCCAGGACAGGCCCTTCTGGCGCTCGTAGAAGCCGAGCAGGTCCTCGCCGGCGCGCTTGGAGATGCAGTACGGCGTGAGCGGGCGCAGCTCGTCGTCCTCGTGCATCGGCAGCCGCTTCGGGTCGCCGTAGACCGACGCGGTCGAGGCGAACACCAGCCGCTCGACGCCCTCGTCGGCGGCCGCCGCGAAGACGTTGTGGTTGCCGATCATGTTGATGTCGATCGACTCGTGCGGGTCGGCGATCGACTTGTTGATCGACACCGTCGCGAAGTGGATGACGTGCGTGCAGCCGCGCATCGCCTCGCGCACCGCGCCGCCGTACCGGACGTCCTTCTCGACCAGCTCGACCTTGCCGGTGGCGACGAACTCGTTGACGCGCGCGCGGTCGCCGCGGGTCATGTTGTCGAAGATCCGGACCGTGTAGCCGCCCTCGATCAGCAGCGGGATCACGTGCGCGGCGATGAAGCCGCCGCCCCCGGTGAAGAGCACCTTCTTGTCGGACACCAATTTCTCCTCGGTCGGCGGCTTCAGGACAGGGACTGCACGGCTTCGCGCACGACCTCGGCGACCCGGGTGACCTCGGCGTCGGTGAGGTTGGCGTGCATCGGGACGGCGAGCTGGCGCGCGAACGCGTCGGCCGAGACGGGCAGCGGGGCCTGAGGCCCGTAGATCGGCTGCAGGTGCGAGGCGTAGGTGCCGAAGTTGCACTGGACGCCCTGGGAGCGGATCCGCAGGGCCAGGGTGTCGCGGCTGACTTCGGGCGCGACCGTGAGCAGGTAGGCCTGCCACGGGTGCTCGCGGTCGGGCAGCGCCACCGGCACGGTCAGCGCGTCGACGTCGGCGAAGGCCTCGTGGTAGCGCTTCGCGACCGAGCGGCGGGCGGCGAGGAGGTCGGGGAGGCGGTCGAGCTGGACGTTCATGATCGCGGCCTGGACGTCCGACAGGCGGAAGTTGTAGCCGAGCTCGTGGAACTCCGGGATGGGCAGCGTGTCCGAGCCTTCGCGGCTGATGGCCGGCTCGATGCCGTAGGTGTGCAGCTTGCGGGCGCGGGCGATGAGTTCTTCGCGGTCGGAGACCAGCGCGCCGCCCTCGCCGGCGGTGATGCCCTTGCGGCCGTGGAAGGAGAACGCGGCCAGGTCGGCGAGGCTGCCGGCCGGGCGGGTCTTGTACGTCGCGCCCGCGGCGCAGGCGGCGTCTTCGAAGAGCCAGAGGCCGTGCTTGTCGGCGATCGCGCGGTACTCGTCGAAGTCACCGGGCTGGCCGGCGACGTCGACCGCGAGGATCCCGACCGTCTTCGGCGTGATCAGGGCTTCGACGTGCGCCGGGTCCGCGCTGAAGACGTCCGGGCGGATGTCGGCGAACACCGGCTTCGCGCCGGCCTGCACGACGGCGTGGCCGGTCGCCGGGAACGTGTAGTCGCCGACGATCACCTCGTCGCCCGGCCGGACGCCGAGGACCTGGAGCCCGAGGAAGAGCGCCGAGCCGCAGTTCGCGGTCGTCAGCGCGTGCGCCGTGCCGGTGACCTGGGCGAACCGCTCTTCGAAGCGGCGGCAGGCCGGGCCGGCACCGGCGAGCCAGCCGGAGCGGAACACCTCGGCTACGGCAGCGAGCTCCTCTTCGCCCACGGTGGGTTGACCTAGGGCAATGCTCTCGGACGACATACCTCTCCCATTGCGTGGGGACCCGGCGAAGTGTATAGACGCACGCTCAGGTGATTCACAGGACCACGCCGAACTCCCGTTTGGAGTGACGCCCACCGCAGGTCGGGGACGTCTTAGGCTGGGTCCATGCGATTCGGGGTGCTGGGGGCCGTCGCCGCGTGGCGCCCCGACGGCGCGGCGGTGGCGGTGGGCGGCCCGCGGTCGCGGACGCTGCTGGCGTTGCTCGCTCTCGACGCCGGGCGGTTCGTCCCGGCCGACCGGCTGATCGACGGCATGTACGGCGAGCACCCGCCGGACGGCGCCGCGAACGCCCTCCAGTCGCAGGTGTCGCGGCTGCGGACGGCGCTGAAGGACCTCGCGCCGGTCGAGTTCACCGCGGCCGGGTACCGGCTCGTCGTCGCACCGGACGAAGTGGACGTCCACCGCTTCGAACGGCTGGCCCGCGACGGCCGCGCGCTGCTGAAGAACGGCGAACCCGCGCGGGCCGCGGAGGTGCTGGGCGACGCGCTGGCGTTGTGGCGCGGGCCCGCGTTCACCGACCTCGCGGACGCGCCCTTCGCCGCCCCGCAGGCCACCCGGCTCGAGGAGCTGCGGGCGGACGCCGTGGACGACCACGCCGAGGCCCGGCTGGCGCTCGGGCAGGCCGAAGACGTCCTCGCCGGCCTGCGGGAGACCGTCGCCGCGCAGCCCCTGCGGGAACGGCCACGGGCGCAGCTGGTCCGGGCCCTCGCCGCCGCGGAACGGCCGGCCGACGCGCTCGCCGCGTTCGAAGACGCCCGCCGCACGCTGGCCGACGAGCTGGGCGCCGATCCCGGCCCGGAGCTCGCCGAAGCGCACCTCGCGGTGCTTCGCGGCGAGACCGAGAAGCCGGTCCTGCCGGCGATGCCCGCGCAGCTGACCAGCTTCGTCGGCCGCGACGCCGAGCTGCGGCAGGTGGCGGAGCTGCTCGGACGCGCCCGGCTCGTGACGCTGACCGGCCCGGGTGGCACCGGCAAGACGCGGCTGGCGGTCGAGGTCGCCACGGCCCGGGCCGGCCCGGTCGCGTTCGTCGAGCTCGCCCCGCACGGCGGCGGTGCCGTCGCCGGCGCGGTGCTGGCCGCGCTCGGCCTGCGCGAGAGCTCGCGCGGCGGCCCGCAGGACCCGGTCGAGCGGCTGGTCTCGACGTTGCGGACCCGCGAGGTGCTGCTGGTGCTGGACAACTGCGAGCACGTCGTCGAGGAGGCGGCCCGGCTGGTCGCGCGCCTGCTCGCCGCCTGCCCCGGGCTGCGGGTACTGGCCACCAGTCGCGAGCCGCTCGGCATCACCGGCGAGCAGCTGGCGCCGGTGCCGCGGCTGGCCGTCCCGCCGCCGGGGACGTCCGCGGCGCAGGCCCGGGACTTCGCGGCCGTCCGGCTGTTCGCCGAACGCGCGGCTGCGAGCGATCCCGCGTTCACGCTCGACGAGTCGACGATCGGCGACGTCCAGCACGTCTGCGCGGCCCTCGACGGCCTGCCGCTGGCCCTGGAGCTGGCCGCGGCCCGCGTCCGGTCCCTCGAGCTCGGCGAAATCGCGGCCCGGCTCGACGACCGGTTCCGGCTCCTGGCCCGCGGCAGCCGGACGGCCGAGGCGCGGCACCGCTCGCTGCGCGGGGTCGTCGAGTGGAGCTGGGACCTGCTGACCGCCGAGGAACGGGAGCTGGCCAGGAGACTCGCGGTGTTCTCCGGCGGCGCGACCGCCGCGGCCGCCGCCGAGGTGTGCGGCGCGGACGTCGACCTGCTGCCGGAACTGGCCGACAAGTCCCTGGTGGAGGCCGTCGGCGGGCGGTTCCGGATGCTGGAGACGATCCGCGCGTTCGGCGCCACGAAACTCGCCGAAGCGGGTGAAGCGGAGACGTTCCACCGCGCGCACGCCGAGTACTTCCTGCGGTTCGCCGCCGAAGCGGACCCGAAGCTGCGGACCGCGGAGCAGCTGGACTGGCTGGCCCGGCTGGACGCCGACTACGACAACCTCCTGGCCGCGCTGCGCTGGTCGACCGAGCACGACGTCGTGCTCGCGCTGCGGCTGGTGACGCTGCTGGCGATGTACTGGTGGATGCGCGGGCGGCGGTTCGAGGGCGCCGGGCTGTCGCTGGCCGTCGTCTCGCGGACCCCGCCGGAGCTGCGCGAGGAGTACGTCGAGGAGTTCCTGGTGTGCGTGCTCGGCGCGCTGTCCGGGCATCCGGACGAGTCGCTGGAGCAGTACCTGCCGCTGGTCCGGCGGTACGCGGCGGACGGCGGCTGGTCGCCCCGGAACCCGATGCTGGTGATGCTGATGGGCGTCGTCGTGGGGCCGCCCGGCGACGACGACGAGCTGATCGGCCGCGGCGAAGGCCTGCTGGCGACCGGCGACGCCTGGGCGTGGGCGCTGCTGCCGATGGGCATGGGCCTGCGGTCGATGATGTCCGGCGACCTGGCGGCCGCCGAAGAGGGCCTGCGCGAGGGCCTGGCGCAGTTCCGCGCGCTGGGCGAGCGGTGGGGCCTGTCGATGGCGCTGGACCACCTGTCCCAGCTGCTGACCTGGCGGGGCGAGCACGCGGCCGCGTTGCCGCTGATGGACGAGGCGCTCGGCCTGATGCACGAGATCGGCGCGACGGACGACGTCGCGGACCTGATCTGCCGCCGCGCGTGGAACCACCTGCTGTCGGGCGAGCACGCGCGGGCCCGTGCGGACTACGAGCTGGCCGCGGCCACGGCCCGCCGGTCGGGCATGCCGGAGACGCGCGCGGCGGCCTGCGTCGGGTTGGCGAACCTGGCCCGGCTCTCGGGTGACCTGGCGGCGGCCCGGTCATGGTGCGAGCAAGCGCTGGCGGAGTGCCCGGGCGGCTCGTTCGCGGCGGAGACGGTCCGCGCGATGACGATGATCGCGCTCGGGTGGCTGGCCGTGGCCGAAGGACGTCCCGCGGAAGCAGCTCAGCTGCACCGGTCGGCGTTGCTGACCGGACGCCGGTGGCACGCGGGCGACGTGGTGGCGTTCGCCTTGGAGGGCTTGGCCGGGGTGGTTCCCCCGGACCAGGCGGCCACGCTCCTGGGCGCGGCGGCGGGCGTGCGCGGGACGTCGATCGCGGGGGACCCGGACGTGTCGGCGCTGCGGGGGCGAGTCGTGGCGGCGCTGGGCGCGGACGGTTTCGAACGCGCGTACGCGACGGGGTCGGGGATGAGCGCCCAGAAGGCCTTGAGCGCGGCCGGACTGACCGGCTCACCAGGCCCTTCCCCGCTCGCGTAGCCTGATCGACCGTGCGCAACGTCGTAGTCGTCGGGGGCGGGATCGTCGGTCTGGCCGTGGCCTGGGAGCTGACCAGGCGCGGGCTGGACGTCACCGTCCTGGAGAAGGAAGCCCGCTGGGCGGCACACCAGACCGGGCACAACTCGAACGTCGTGCACGCCGGGCTGTACTACAAGCCGGGTTCCTTCAAGGCGCGGATGTCGGTCGCCGGCAATCGGTCCATCGTGGACTTCGCGCGCCAGTACGGCGTGCCCGTCGAAGTGTGCGGGAAGCTCGTCGTCGCGACCGACGAACGGGAGATCCCCGCGCTCGACACCCTGGCCGAGCGGGCCGAGGCCAACGGCGTCCCGGCGAAACGGATCTCGCCCGCCGAAGCGCGCGAGTACGAGCCCGAGGTCGCCTGCGTCGCCGCGCTGCGCGTCGAATCCACCGGGATCATCGACTTCCCGGCCGTCTGCCACGCGCTCGTCCGGCTGCTCGACGAAGCCGGCGTCGACCTGCGGCTGAACGCACCGGCCGTGGCCATCCGGGCCGGGAGCACCGGCGGCGTCGAGGTCGCGACCGGCGACGACGTCGTCCGGGCCGACGCGCTGGTGAACTGCGCCGGCCTGCACTCCGACCGCGTCGCGCGGCTGGCCGGGCTGACGCCGTCGGCGAAGATCGTGCCGTTCCGCGGCGAGTACTACGAGCTCAAGCCGGACCGCCGGCACTTGGTCAAGGGCCTGATCTACCCGGTGCCGGACCCGACGCTGCCGTTCCTCGGCGTGCACCTCACGCGCATGCTCGACGGCAGCGTCCACGCCGGCCCGAACGCCGTGCTCGCGCTGCGCCGCGAGGGCTACCGCTGGCGCGACTTCTCCGCGAAGGACGTCGCCGAGGTCGCTGCCTTCCCCGGCGCCTGGCGGCTCGCGAAGAAGTACGCGTTCCCGACCGGCCTCGACGAGGTCCGCCGTTCGTTGTCGAAGAAGCGGTTCGCCGCGAGCCTCGCCCGGCTCGTCCCGGCCGTCACCGAGGCCGACATCGTCCGCCACGGCTCCGGCGTGCGCGCCCAGGCGATGCGCCGCGACGGCTCGCTCGTCGACGACTTCCTCATCGAGACCACGCGCGACCAGGTGCACGTCCTGAACGCGCCGTCGCCGGCCGCGACGAGCGCGCTGGAGATCGCGCGCCACATCGCGGACCAGGTGTCCTCGGAGAACTAACCCGGCAGGTTCGCGGTCACCAGCGGCAGGCCCTGCTTCACGAGGTCGCAGGTTTTCGTGTCGTCGCCGACGAACCCGCTGACCACCTGCACCGACGACGTGTCGGTGATGGCGAGGGTCGCGCCGCAGGTGACCCGCAGGCCGCCCATGTTCGGGAACAGGCCCCACTTCTTGCCGCCGACGTCGACGGTTTCGGTCGGGGTGACGCCCTTCGCTCCCGGCCAGTCGCCGACCGGCGTGCTCGGGCCGAACCAGACCTCGAACGCCTTCTGGCCGCCGTCGCCGTCGGTGTCGTCCCAGAGGCAGAAGGACGCGTTCGGCACGGTGGACGAGGTGTCCTTCTCACCGGTGGGCGAGATGTCCTTCAGCTGGGCCACCTGGTCCGGCTTCAGCATCGCGCACGGGTCCGCCGACAGCAGCGGGCCGCCCGGCTCCGGTTTCGCCGACGTCGTCGGTGTCACCGGCGGCGCGTCCTGGCCGCCCGGCAGGTGGGCCGCAACCTGCGGGATGACGACCTTCGCCAGCTCACACGACTTGTCGAGCTTGCCGGCCGAGACGCTCACGTAGGCGAACGACTTGGCGCCGAGCAGGGCGTAGTACGCGCAGTCGTCCGGCAGGATCGAGGCGTACTGCGTCCAGTTCAGCCCGCCGATCTGCTCCGGCCCGGACTTCTTGACGGCGCCGGAGATGTACTCGTTGAAGTCCATGTCCGAGGCGACGCCGACGTTGAGGACGGCCGACGGCTCGACGTCGTCCTTCGAGCTCCACAGGCACATCGGCGGCTGCAGCCGGTCCTTGTTCTCCTTCACGGAACGGCCCGGCGACTGGTAGCCGAGGGCGTCGACCTGCGCCTGGTCGAGCAGCGCGCAGGCGTCGACGGCCGTGACGACCGGGCCCTGGCCGGGCACCGGCGACGCCGAGCCTCCGACCGTCACCGTGCAGCCGGTCACCACGGTCGCGGCCGCCAGTGCGACCGCGACCTGCCACTTCATCCGCATGAGTCCTCCCGTTCGGCCCGGACACTACTGGGACGAACGGAGCAGCACCGCGGATCCGCCCGATTCAGCGAGGCGTGAGGACGTCCTTGCCGCCGACGAACGGGCGCAGCGCCTCCGGCACGCGGACCGAGCCGTCCTCCTGCTGGTGGTTCTCGACGATCGCGACGATCCACCGGGTGGTGGCCAGGGTGCCGTTGAGCGTGGCGGCGATCTGCGGCTTGCCGTTCTCGTCGCGGTAGCGGACGGACAGGCGGCGGGCCTGGAACGTCGTGCAGTTCGACGTCGAGGTCAGCTCGCGGTAGGTCTCCTGGGTCGGGATCCACGCCTCGCAGTCGAACTTGCGGTGCGCGGACGTGCCGAGGTCGCCGGTCGCGGTGTCGATCACCCGGTAGGGCACCTCGATCTTGGCGAGCATCTGCTCTTCCCAGCCGAGCAGCCGCTCGTGCTCGGCCTCGGCGTCCTCCGGCTTCGCGTAGACGAACATCTCCACCTTGTCGAACTGGTGGACGCGGATGATGCCGCGGGTGTCCTTGCCGTACGAGCCGGCTTCGCGGCGGTAGCAGGACGACCAGCCCGCGTAGCGCTTCGCGTCGGTGAGGTCGAGGATCTCGTCGGAGTGGAAGCCGGCCAGCGGCAC
Organism: Amycolatopsis sp. NPDC004772; assembly: GCF_053601215.1. Lineage (NCBI taxonomy): Bacteria > Bacillati > Actinomycetota > Actinomycetes > Pseudonocardiales > Pseudonocardiaceae > Amycolatopsis > Amycolatopsis sp. NPDC004772. The sequence continues at coordinate 2,552 of NZ_JBSGBK010000054.1, read as the reverse complement.
CTCCGACGTCCCGACGAGGTAGAGGTCGTCGTCCTCGAGGTGGTAGATCTCGCTCGAGTGCTGCCCGAGGAAGCCGGTGCCGGCCATGATCTCCGGGCGGACCAGCGACGGCGTGATCATCGGCGTGAAGCCGTTCTCAAGGGCCTGCGCGATGGCCATGTTGAGCAGGCCGAGCTGCAGCTGCGCGCCGACGCCGGTGAGGAAGTAGAACCGCGAGCCCGACACCTTCGCGCCGCGTTCCATGTCGACGCCGCCGAGGCCTTCGAGCAGCTCGAGGTGGTCCTTCGGGGCGAAGCCGAGCTTCGTCGGCTCGCCGACGTGCTTGAGGACGGTGAAGTCGTCCTCGCCGCCGACCGGCGCGCTCGGGTGGACGAGGTTCGGCACGGTCCGGAACAGCGTGTCGAACTCCTCCGACGCGGTGTTCTGCTCCACCTCGGCCGCCTTGACCTGCGCGGCGAGCTCCTTGGCGGTGGCCAGCAGCCGCTGCTTCTCCTCCGGCGGCGCCTTCGGGATCTGCTTGCCCAGGAGCTTCTGCTCGTTGCGCAGCTTGTCGGCGGCCGCGATCGAAGACCGGCGCCGGGTGTCGAGGGAGAGCAGCTTGTCGACCACTCCCTCGTCTTCACCACGGGCGCGCTGCGACGCGCGCACGGCTTCCGGGTCTTCGCGCAGAGTCCTGGGGTCAATCACGGGTCAGAGGGTAGTCCGTACAGACTGTGCGTCCCTACTGGGTTATCCCGACAGTCTGATCGTTGAAGCCCTGTTCACGGCCTCCTCATACTCGCTTGAGACCCCGAGGAGGCGTTCGATGACCGATGAGCTGCTCGCCCGGCACCGCGCAGTCATGCCGTCCTGGATGTCGCTGCTCTACGAGGAACCGATCGAGATCGTGCACGCGCACGACCGCCGGATGACGGACTCCCAGGGCCGCACGTACCTGGACTTCTTCGCGGGAGTGCTGACCAACTCGATGGGCTACGACGTCGCCGAGATCGGCGACGCGGTCCGCAAGCAGCTCGACACGGGCATCCTCCACACCTCGACGCTGTACCTGATCAGGTCCCAGGTCGAGCTGGCCGAGCGGATCGCCGCGTTGTCCGGGATCCCGGACGCCAAGGTGTTCTTCACGAACTCGGGCAGCGAGGCCAACGACACGGCGTTGATGCTGGCCACGCAGTACCGCCGCAGCAACCAGGTGCTGGCGATGCGGAACAGCTACCACGGCCGCTCGTTCGGAACGGTGGCGATCACGGGCAACCGCGGCTGGTCGGCGTCGGCCCTGAGCCCGGTGAAGGTCAACTACGTCCACGGCGGCTACCGCTATCGAAGCCCGTTCCGGTCGCTCTCGGACGTCGAGTACATCGACGCGTGCGTCGCGGACCTGGTCGACGTCCTGGACACGGCCACCGCGGGCGACGTGGCGTGCTTGATCGCCGAGCCGATCCAGGGGGTGGGCGGCTTCAGCCTCCCGCCGGACGGCCTGTTCCGGGCGATGAAGGAGGTCCTGGACGAGTACGGCGTGCTGTTCATCTCGGACGAGGTCCAGACGGGCTGGGGCCGGACGGGTGAGCACTTCTGGGGCATCGAGGCCCACGGCGTCACGCCGGACATGATGACGTTCGCGAAGGGGCTGGGCAACGGCCTCGCGGTGGGCGGAGTCGTGGCGCGCGGCGATGTGTTGGACTGCTTCCAGGCCCAGTCGTTCTCGACGTTCGGCGGCAACCCGGTGTCGATGGCGGGCGCGACGGCCGTCTTGGACTACATCAAGGACCACGACCTCCAGGCGAACTGCGCGGCCCGCGGCGAGCAGCTGCTGTCGGGGTTGCGCGCGTGCGACTCGCCGATCGTCGCCGAGGTCCGCGGCAAGGGCCTGATGATCGGCGTGGAACTGATCAAGCCGGGCACGACTTCGCCGAATGTCGCGGCAGCGGCGCGGATGCTGGAGGAGACGAAGAAGCGAGGGTTGCTGATCGGCAAGGGCGGCCTGCACGGCAACGTCCTGCGGCTGGGCCCCCCGATGACGCTGACGGCCGACGAAGCCCAGGAGGGTTTGGCCATCCTGGTGGATTCCCTGGCGGCCACGCACGCGGCGCTGGCGGAGTGACGGCGGACGGGCTCACGCCGGCCGGAGCCCGTCCATCAGTCGGCGCTGACGTCGGTGCGGAGATCACCGGCGTCGATCATCCCGAACGGAAAGCTCGTCATAGACATGCGAAGCTGGGTGGTCATCCCGTCGCCTGAGGCCGTGAAGATCGCTTTGAGCCGGGCCCGCAACCCACCACCCAGAGCGGGTTGACGACGCAAGCTTGCGGGCCCGGCTCAAAGTGATAGGCCTCAATCAGGCGACGGGATGACCACCCGGCGACCCACCTCCCCAACGCGGGCCGACAGCGGTAGCCGGTGGTCATCCCGGAGCCTGCCTGTCCGGCGAGGACGGTCTTTTCTCTTTCTGCCGCGGCAGAGGCGGGTCCGACCTCCCCCGCCCCTCCGGTGGGAGTCTCAGTCGGCGACCGGGTGGTTGAACTCGGGTAAGAGGGCGATGAAACACCCGGCCC